>JAZSJF010000289.1:0-2376 GCA_045534195.1 Clostridia bacterium
CCTCTTGTGTTTGTATTTCCTGTTGGAGGGATAGGTCCTTTTTTGCTCAAACCTTCACCTACAACAAACTTAAACTTACCGTCTGCCTTCTGTGTGATACCAAGCATTGTGATAGGTCCTTCTTTAAGTTTGAATTCTACAGATGCACCGCTACCCGGCTTTCCGTGGAACTTTGTAAGGCTACGGAGGATTGGCTTTCCGTCTGCAATTCTCAAGTGATGAGGTCCGTCATGTCCTACAAGGATGAAGTCCTCTTCAAAATCAAACGGATGGAACTCTGCAAAACTTCCGCCGATATCAAGTCTGTCCATAATAAGCATTGCGATACATGTCTTAATGTCAAACTCTCCGCACATTGGAATACCCTGAGCATTGAGGATTGAGTTACCTACGATAAAGGATGTAGCAACTTCTCTCTGGATAGTATTGTCTCTTCCTTCATAGTAGTATGCAAGTCCTGTAAGGTTGTATTTTTCTATAAATTTGTCAAGAGCACAAGCACCCTTTGCTGCTCTGTGAAGATCTGCATCTGTAAGTTTCATTGTAACAGGATCACTCTTTGGATCAGGCATATCAAACTCTTTCTTTATGAGCTCTGATTTAACTGCGATTTCTTCTTCTGTTACAGATTCGTATACTTCCACAACATCTTCGATTTCAAGAAGAGGAACGTGAACGCCGAATGCAGATGATATAGCAGTAGGATCTGCATGCATATCATACATTGCTTCAAGTACATGTCCCATAAGTCCTATTCTCGCACCTTTGAGAGAATGAAGAACTTTTGCTATGTTACACCATTTAGCCACTTCTGCCTTAGCTTCCTCGTCATCATAAAGTGTACCGATGATAACATCATTTACTTCTCTTCCCATTCTGATTGCAACACCTGTGAATTCAGGTACAGAACAGATATTGTCATTTTCAAGTTGCATAAATGTACAAGCCTTTGTATAATCCATAGCCTTTCTCGGTTGAAGAGCAATAAGAACAATTGGTTTGTTTGTTTCCCTTACAATAGGTGCAAATACTGAACTTGTTGCATATGTAACCATATTACAGAAAATAATGTCCACATCTGCAGCGTTTATCGCCTTTGCACATTCAAATGCTTTATCATTGGAGTCTATCATTCCCAAGTCCACAACTTCTACATTATTGTCTTTTGTCATTTGGCAAAAATCATTATGGTACTTCATTATATTGTCCAAAAGACCTTCAAACTGATCCCAGTATGTAGCGTGAGCCACGGCAAATATACCTATTTTTGCAGTTCTTTTGTTTTTTCTACCAATCATTTTATTCTCTCCTTAATAAAATTTATTAACTTTACCTTGATTATAATTACATATGATGATATAATCAACATAAGAAATAAACTTATTTTTGGTAAAAATAAAGATTTTGGTGATATGAATGAAATTTGACAAAATACACCCATTTGTAAGATACGCAAGAATAATCGACCAGAATTCCGTTCCCGACAGAATTACTCTCATTCCAAGAGATGCAAGATTTTTTTATTGCTATGAGGGTGAAGTTGTAATAGAAATCAACGATACTCCCCTTTTATTAAAAAAGGGAAGTGTACTGATAATAAACCCGGGAATCAGTTACAGATACAGAGGAGAATCGGATTTCAAAATAATCGGTCTTAATTTTGACTTTACACACGAACATTCACACCTTACAAGACCTATAGACATTATGAGTGTTCAGAGTTATAACCCTGATGAAATCGTAGGAAGAGTCTTCTTTGAAGATGCTCCCGATTTCAATTCATACCTTTACATACCAAGCATCCTTCCCATGGAAAGCAAACTTCTAAAAATCGAGAAGGAATACAGAACTCAAACATTATATTATAACGCAAGAATATCGGGAATTCTCACCGATGTACTTACCAAATGTTTAAGAACTGTCACATTCTCCAGCACAAGAGATGATAATGATACAAGTGTTATTATGAATGTAATAGACTTTATACATAAGCACTTCAATGAAAACATTACCAACAAATACATTGCATCAAATTTTAACTTTCATCCAAACTACCTTAATACACTTATAAAAAAGACTACAGGCATGTCACTTCATCAGTATGTGCTGCAAATAAGAATATCCAATGCAGTAAGCCTTCTTGAAACCACAAGCAAATCAGTGAGCGAAATTGCAACAATCACAGGTTTTGATGAAATTGCAAATTTTTCAAAGCATTTTAAAAAGGTCACCGGAGTCAACCCATCAAACTACAGAAAAATAAATAATATAGCAAAAAGTGAATTGTTTTGAAAATCAGAAAGACAGTGGTTAAAAATCCACTGTCTTTCCTTTGTTTATAAGATAATTTCTCAACGAATCAAGATTGCGGTTTAC
>JAZSJF010000003.1:0-2744 GCA_045534195.1 Clostridia bacterium
TTTGAGCATGGCATCTACCAAAGTGGTTTTGCCGTGGTCAACATGTGCGATAATTGCAATGTTTCTTAAATCTTCTCTTTTTAACATTATTTATCCTTCCAATCTTTTTTCCTCATTTTTACCACTGTATAGGATAATACAAAACGACGGATATGTCAACATCCGCCGTCTATTTTTGTGAAATATTGGTGTATTTTATCAAGCATTTCTGCATATGTTTCGGTAGTATTTATCTCATTGCGGACAAATGCAGAGTCTTTGAGCCCTTTTATATGCCAGGCAATGTGTTTCCTTGCTTCTCTCACTCCCACATATTCTCCCTTATTTTCCATTATCATATCAAGATGCTTTGTCATAACCGAAAGCCTTTCAGAAAGGGTTACGGGAGTAACATCATCCCCATTCATATATTCAATGATTTCTCTGAATATAAATGGATTGCCCTGAGCACCTCTTCCTATCATCACAGCATCGCAGTTCGTTTCTTCAAACATCCTTTTTGCATCCTTGCCCGAAAGAATATCTCCGTTACCTATAACAGGTATTGATACCGCATCTTTTACACTCTTTATGATATTCCAGTCGGCTTTTCCCGAATAGTACATCTCTCTTGTACGCGGATGAACTGCAATGGCATCTGCACCGCCCGACTCCACTCTTTTTGCAATTTCCACAGCATTTATATCTGAAAAACCGCTTCGTATTTTGCATGTAACAGGTACATTTGCCTCTCTTTTTACCGCTTTGACTATTTCTTCTGCAAGTGAGGGATTTTTCATAATGGCACTGCCGTCACCATTATTTGCAACTTTAGGTGCAGGACATCCCATATTGATATCTATGAGTTTTGCTCCGAGAGATTCCACCACTTCTACACTCTCTGCCATTATCTCAGGATCATTGCCGAAAATCTGTACTGCAAGGGGACTTTCATTATCATTGGTTTTGAGAAGAGTAAATGTCTTTTTGTCCTTATAATGAATTGCCTTTGCACTGATCATTTCGGAATAGACGAGTCCCGCTCCGTATAATTTGCACATAATACGGAAACTAAGGTCTGTTATACCCGCCATAGGCGCAAGAAATATATTATTTTTTAATTCAAGATTACCTATTTTCATAAGGAATTCCTTCCTGTCATAAATTCATCTCAGTCATTATAACAGAAAACAATCAGAAAATAAAGTGTTTTATTTACAAAATATAATAACTGTAAGGATAATTAAAATATTGATTTACAATCTGATAAGTGGTATAATATGCTAAATAAATTCTGTCGGGTGAGAAAATATGAAAGAATTATTTAAAATACTTAACAAAAAACTGATATTAAATATATTTGTAACTGTGCTTATCGGTGTAATTCTGGGTACGGTTGCATTCAATGTCACAATGGGCGAAAAGAAACCGGAAATAGAAAAAAGAGTAAACTTCCTTATTGCAGGAAACGACAGTTACAGTCAGACTACCGACTCACTGTTCATCATTTCCTGTGACTCTCCGGAAAAAGAAATAGACATAATCCCGATTCCGTCATCAACACTTGTTAGCCTTAACGGAACAAAAACCGCACTTGCAAACATTTACCGTGCAGGCGGAATACAGATTCTCATAGACAAGGTAACAGAAATTGTACCTGTACCTATTGACAACTATATTGTTATGGACTATCAGGCTTTCAGACACATTGTAGACAGTTTTGGCGGTGTGGACATTGATGTGCCGTTTGATATGTATTATTATGACTCAAAAGTAAACTATAAAATAAACTTAAAACAAGGATTTCAGCATCTTGACGGAAAAAAGGCAGAAATGTTTATTCGATATATTCCGAGTCAGGATGAACACAACCTTACCAGAGAATCAAATCAAAAAACATTTATAGAAGAGTTTATTTCCCAGAAAATAAACAACGATATAATTTCTGAACTGCCTGACCTTTTTGCCAAGACAGTTCCTTATATAACATCGGATATAACACTGTCTGACGCACCAAGACTCTTTGACCTTACAGAACAACTCAGAAGTTCTGACATACATACTCATTCACTTAAAGGCAGATATGAAATAAAAGATAACATAAGATACTTTGTATCCGATTATGAAACAAATAAAAATATACTAAAATAAAAAACCGAAGAATCTCCATAAAGAGATTCTCCGGAATCTTTATCAGCAACAATGATTACATCCGGAATCTGAAGAAAAGATAAGCCAGATTACAATTATTGCACCGATAATAATCCATATATTTGAGGATGAAAAAATCCCGTTGTCACAACATGGATTTTTTACACAGACATTATCACAGCATGGATCCATTTTTGTGTTACCTCCTGTTTAAATTACTGGCAACCGCATTCGCAGTTGTTTGCTGTGTTGCATCCGCAACCGCATTCGTTATCGTTTGTTGAGAAGATTAAGAGAATAAGAATCAAGAACCACAAAATTGTGCTGCTGTTGTTATCACCACAGCAGTTGTTACCGAATAAACCGAACATTCTTCGCACCTCCTTTAACTGAATTTCTTTTATTTATCAGTCGCCGCAGCAACCAAAGAGTAAAAGGAATGCAAGAATGAAGAAAAGGATTCCGTCATTTCCGTTAAAGATATTTGAGCAACAGTTTCTGGTCATAGCTATTCACCTCCATATTTTTGGTGGGATTGCTGTTTCACTGTTATACTATGAAAAACAAATCAATTATATTGAAACGATTTTAGGAGGAAAATAAAATGAAAAAGA
>JAZSJF010000315.1:0-10347 GCA_045534195.1 Clostridia bacterium
ATTTTCGGGAGTAATGGCATCCATTCCCTTTACATACCATTCTGCATTGATAAGAGGCTTTCCTGCCCACATATACCATTGATTTACCTGAGCCATATCTGCATCCCATGCATTACCGTAATAGTCATAAGCAACTATATCCACCCATTTTGATATACCTCTGAATGAGCCTTTGGATGGTTTGTCAAGTTTTGGTCCGATAATCATATGATTTTTGTCATATTTTCTGATAGCATCGGTACACACTTTCATATATCTGTCAAATACAAACTCTACCCAGTCATCTTTATCCTTTTCGGTGATGTCTGTTACTTTGGCATCTTCTCCGTAACGGGATTTGAGCCATTCCCATGCGGTATAGTAGTTGTACTGATTTTCTCTCTTGGATTTGTCACAGTTAAGATAAGCAAGAAGCATATCTGAATTTGCCATCGGCTCATTATCTGTCATCCATCCGAGAATGTACGGACTGTCTGCATATGGTGCGAAATATGTTTTTGCCATATTATCCGCATATACTTCAAACATAGGATCAAAGACATTTAGCATATTGTCATTTTCGTCTACAGTCTTGTCATATCCCTTGATGAAGTTTGCCTTATAGCCTGACTGTACAAGAGGTGTCTTTTCTGTAGCACCAAGCATTATCTGATAATCTGACCAGGGACCGCAGGCATTAAATCCGTAAGGTCTTAATTCATCCACTACCATATTTGCCCAGTTTTCATCTGTTCCGTATTTCTGCTCAAAAGCATTTTTCTGTACATTATCAAACTTTTCACTCTTGTCTGCTTCCACTCTTGATACTGCAATGTGCATCTGTCTGTATCCATCAGGATCGATTATCCACCATCTGCCGTCGATTAATTCTGTACGGAAAAACCCTGTACCTTCTACCTTGCCGTACTTTACGGGGCTTCCGTATTTATTGAGTTCGGGCATAGTATTTGTTTCTTTGAAATCCTTAACCGAATCCAGATTTCTTGTAGGTGTAGGAACAAAGGTATCCTTTGGAGTTTTCTTTCTCTTCATTACAACATCATAGTTTGAATAATCAAAACTTGATACCTTTTTTTCTCTTTCTTTAAGTCCTGTACCTTCAAGGATAAGGCTTGGAAGGAAGGATTTGAGAGTTGTTTCTTTTGTTACAAAATCTACATCTGCGCCTTCTGACTTTATGACAAAAGAAAGTTCTGTCTTTCCTGATGCCAATGCTTTGTTTACAAAACTTGTCACATCAATATAATTTACTACCTCGGCATAATCTGTCTTAAATGTAGTGATTTTGTCACCGAATGGCTGAGTATTTGAAAACACAAGTGTTTTTTCATCCCAGGAATGCGGATATTCATATAAAGATATTTCTCCCCCGTTTTTCACATTTGAAGGATAAAGAACTATGTAGGAATGTGAGGCAGATTTTTGTTTAAGTGCGGATATATCGAATTTTAAAAATCCGTTCATATTACTGCCAACCTTCATATAGGCGGATGAACTCATAGATTTGTCAGCATATGATGAATCGGTATATACATCATCTACCGAAAAGAAATAGGCGTTGTCTTTGTCAATTCTTTCATCAAATGTCACTGCATCTTTGTATTCCGCCTTTGAAAGATTGAGCATTTCTTTGGCTCTTTCAAGTGCATATTGAGTATCTGCATACTGATACTTTTCGGGAACCATCAGAAGTTTTGTCAAAGGATATAACGGCTTGGAAATATCCGAACCGAAGGAAACGGTATATATATCTGACTCTGTTGACTTTCTCACATAATCTGTTTCGCAGGTATTACCCACAAGAGCATTTATGCTTGTAGCCTCCTTCTCCCCTACCTTGGAGCCAAGAAGTCTGCCATCGTGAGAATATTCAAAGATAAATGTTCTGGAATATTCTTCACACACTCCCGGTGTGTAACGGGTAAGCACAGATACATTGTTTCCTCTTAAAGAATAATCGATATCCGCACCGGTTTCTTCTACCCTGAAATCATCTATATAAAATGTGTCACAGATATATTCATTTACCCCTGAACCAATTGTGTTCTGGGCGATTCTGAAGGAATCGATATATGGATTTGAAAGGGCATCTTCACTTCCGGTTGAAAGGTAAGTGGAATCTACGGAATATGTGTATGAAACGGGAAACCACTGATTCCATGGAACAAAGAATGTTCTGGCAAATTCACTTCCGGTACGGTATTTGAAGTTCTTGCCGTTTGGTCCTGACATTGTGACAGAAATTGATGTTCCTCCGTTTATTGCAAGGTCCTCTTCAGTTACAGAATAACGTTCTTTTGCTTCATCACGGCTTGAGGCACTTTTGTAATAAACACCTTTATTTTTGTCAAGATAAATCATAAATGATATTCTGTATGCCTTTCCCGCATCAGACTGTTCAATAGGTCTGTTAAGAATATCAATCACCTTAAGACTGGAAAGTTCATTGTAACGCCCCGGAAGTTTCATTGAGTAACTTCCCGAATACGCGATGTCGGCACTTATCTCTGCAAGACCGGAGTATGAACCGAACTCACAGTATTTAACATCCTTTGAATGAAATCCCACCTTATCGTGAGAAAGATTCTCAAAATCCTCAACAAACACAACCTGCCCCAGAGTATTTTCCCCTTGTGCAAAAGTCATACAGGGAATAACTGACGAAATCATAATTATAGTTATTATAAGCGAAACAACCTTACCAAAAACTTTCATTTTTTCAAATCCTTTCCGAATAAAACAAATATATTTTTGTTATAAATACAATTAGCCACAGTCATAGCATTCTATCATAAATTATACAATAAAACATTTTTCAAGTCAAACAAAAATCCCCCTTTTCTACTATCAAATCAGTAGAAAAAAGGGGGATTGATTTGTGCATAATTACCAGTGTAAATTATTTGTCCATATACTCTGTCAGGTCGTATACATTGAAATTCATATCTCTTATCATTGAGAGAAATTCGTTCCAAGGCTCATAATTTCTCTTGTAAATACCTTTATTTGCATCGATATTTGATAAATCCTGAGATAAGTCTGTAGGGTCATTGTCCATGTATTTAAACCATTGCCATCCTACAAACACATTTGAATCAAGCATACCAAGTACAAAGGTCTGATAATAATATCCTCTGTCTTTCTGTGTTGCCACTTCGTATCCGACACCAGCCACATTTGTGATATCAAGTCCCATATCACATGCATCTCGACCCTTTGCATACCATTCTGCATTCATAAGAGGCTTTCCACCCCATTTGTACCATTCGTTCACAACCATTCTGTCAGGCGTAAAAGCATTCGGGTAATAGTCATATCCGATTGCATCGGCATATCTTCCTACAGAACGGAACATGGATCTGTTGTGAGTATCAAGCTTAGGTCCGAATATCATATGATTTTTATCATATTTTCTGATCACCTTTGTCACAATCTGCATATATCTGTCATATGCAAATTCTATCCACGCCTCATTGTCCTCAGGTGTAATATCACTTATAGCTGCATTCTCGCCGCGTCTTTGCTTAAACCATTCCCATGCAACTGTATAATCATAGTAATCATCGTTGGTATCAAGACTCTTGGAAAGAGTGTTTTTGAGCATATTTGAACCTGCAGGAGGCTCGCTGTCAGTGTACCATCCCACAATATGCGGATTGTCAACAAAAGGAACAATTCGTTGCTTAACCATTTCTTCACAAAATGTTTCAAAAGCAGGTGAAAATACCTCAAGCACTCCGTCTTGAGCCCAACCGTTTTTATCATATCCTGCAAGGAAATATCTATCAAGCACAGTCTGATTAAGAGGCTTTGCTGCTGAAAGCGCCGGATCAATATTTGACCATGGTCCCATGGAATTGAATCCGTAGGAACGGAACTGCTCTCCTACCTTTTCTGCCCAGACTTCATCGGTGCCGTATGTGGATTCAAAAGCTGTTTTCTGTATATCTGAATTCTTTCTCGGACCTGTCTGTGCTACGCCCATATCGATGTACTTATATCCAAGAGGATCTATAAACCACCATCTGCCGTCAATTAACTGTGTACGGAAAAATCCCGTAGCTTCATATTTACCTCCATCTATCCAACCACCATACTGTGAAAGATTTGGTGCGGTGGCCTTAGGATTGTAACTTGTAAGTGATGAAAGGACTCTTACCTTTTCCTTGTCACAAGGATCGGTAGTTTCTTCATCAGTGGTATGAAGTACATCTACAAAGCCATCACCTGCAAACGCAGACAAGCCAATCTGTTCTCTTGTCTTACCTACTCCTTCAAATATAATAGAAGGCTTATAGTATTTTCCCGATGTGTTTCTTTCGGGCAAAAATGCCACATAAGTATCATCATCTGCCGAAAGAACAAAGGAATACTGTTTCTTGCCCTGTGGCAATGTTTTATTTATATAATCTGTAATGTCAAAGTAATACGGAACATTCCACTGGTCTACCATAAGTTCCGCGATTTTTTCTCCGGGAGCGGGAGCATTGTTATGGGTAAGAGTTTCCTCCACCCAGTCGTTACCTGCATCATAAACAGATACCACTCCGCCTTTTACTTCATTTGACAGTTTTTTTGAATACACTCTTAAGTAAGCATACGCCACTTTATCGGTAGTATCAGGAACGTCGAATTTGATATAGGAGTCGCAAGTCTTTCTTACAACAAGATTTTCGTTGAAACGTGTTTCATCAGGTTTACCTGACTGTGTATAGGAAGCACCTACAGAACGGTAATACTTATTTCCGTCGATTACCGGTGTTTCTTCAATGGCATCTTTATATGTTGCTGTAGATGCCGCTATTATATCTCTGGCATACTCTTTGAGTTCGTCAACCTTTGTATCCACAACAGATCCCGGCAAAAATGTAAGGTTTCTTGATCTGCAAATTGGATTTGCATAATCTGATGACACAACAAACACCACTACATCAGACTCCCGGTATTTTTTACTCATAGAAAAAGTATGTCTTACAGGATAATTATGCAATGTAGTTTTTACAGTAAACGGATTTCCTGATTTGATATTTACAAGTTTGCCCTCAAGGTATTCACAGGCAATACTCTTTGCCTTGTATTGAGTTTCAGGCTTGTAATAGTCTGTATGAATATCAATTTCCGTGTTGTCTTTATTTTTTGATGTTGCCAAAACAGATGCGCCAACTGTTTCAACAATGATATCATCTATATAAAATGTATCGCACAATCCCTGATTTATGGAATAGTCAATATCTGTCTGAAAAATTCTGATTGCATTTACCGCAGGATTTGTACGGCTTTCTGTACTTCCGTCATCTAAATGTTCATCCTTCAGTGTGAATTGAGTATTGATTTCTGTCCATGTGTTCCATTTAACAAATGTAGATCCCAACGCTTTGCCATAATTGCTTCTGTGCTTATAATTATCACCATCAGGGCCTGCCATTATGAGATTTATAAATGTGCCTTCGCTTTTTAAAAGTTCTTCATTGCTGAATGGTACACATTCTTCAATTGATGCAGCAGAGTTTTTATACACACCTGCATTCTTATCTGCATATATCTTAAATGAAATATCATATGTAGTTCCCACATTTTGTTTAACAGGCTCAAACAAATTGATTATTTTTAAACTACATCCACTATCACATCTTTTTGGTAACTTAGCAGATTTATTTCCCGAATATGCAACCTCATCCGAAACTGTAACAGTAGCAGAATAGCTTCCATAACTGTGATAATCATAGGTATATGAATTCTTTGACCAATTGAAATTAAGTCCTGTATCAAATCCTTCAAAATCCTCAATTTTTAATGTTTTTACAATGTTCTTTGTAGGTGAAGCAGCAAATACACTCACACCTGCAAAAGCAGACATAGTAAGAATTACCGCAAGAATTACACATAGTATCTTTATTTTCATAAAATACCTCCGCACATTTTATTTATCCATATACTTTGTAAGTTCATACGCATTGATATTGATATCTTTCATCATAGAAACAATGTCATCATAAACCTTGTAATCTCTTGTAAATATACCCTTGTTTGCATCTATATTTGAACTATCCGCATCTACAGAAGGATCATTGTCTGTATATCTGAACCACTGCCATCCTACAAACACTCTTGATTCAAGCATTCCAAGGACAAATGCCTGATAATAATAACCTCTGTCCCTTTGGGTAAGCACTTCATATCCTACTCCCGAAAGGTTGATAAGTTCTGACTCTGTGGTACAGGCATCAAGCCCTTTTACATACCATTCTGCATTCATAAGAGGCTTTCCTGACCATTTGTACCAGTCGATAACTCCCATTCTGTCAGGAGTAAATGCATTGGGATAGTAGTCATATCCGATAGCATCTGCATATCTTCCTACAGAACGGAACATTGCACGGTTGTTTTTGTCAAGTTTTGGTCCGAAAATCATATGATTTTTGTCCACTTTTCTGATGGCTTCCGTTACGACCTTCATATATCTGTCATATACAAATTCTATCCAGTCCTGCTTATCCTCGTCGGTTATATCGGCTACAGTGGCTTTTTCGCCTTTTCGCATTCTGAACCATTTCCATGCAACTGCATAATCATATACAGAACTGCTCTTTGCAAGTGTAGTTTTTAGCATTGAAGCACCTGCAGGAGGCTCATTATCTGTGTACCAACCAAGGATATACGGATTGTCACTGTATGGTGCTATAATTTCCTGAGCACGGGATTCACAACGTTCAATAAATTTCGGTGAAAATACTGACATTACCCCATCATCTGACCATGAGTCGAAGCCCTCAAGGAATGAACCTTTCAAAATTGCCTGATTGACAGGTTTATCTGCCTTAAGTGCGGTAGCGAAATCAGACCATGGTCCCATTCCGTTAAAACCATAAGAACGAAGTTCATCGCTCACCTGGTTTTTCCAGTTATCTACTGTGCCGTAGCGGTTTTTAAAACCCGAATCTTGTATATCAGACTCCTGGGAAGGTGATGTGCACGATACTCCCATATCTATATATTTGTATCCCAAAGGATCTATAAACCACCATCTTCCGTCGATTAATTCTGTACGGAAAAATCCAGTTGCATTATATTTGCCACCATCAATCCAACCGCCATACTGTGAAAGGTTTGGCATTTCGGTCTTTGGAGTATAGTCTGTAAGAGAAGAAAGTACTCTTACACTTTCTTTGTTATTCGGATCGGTGCTTTCTTCTTTTTCTGTATGAAGTACATCTACAAAACTATCCCCTTCAAATGAGGAAATTCCATACCGGGATGTGTTTTTTCCCGCGCCTTCAAGAATAAGGGCAGGTTTGTAATATTTAACCGCAGTACTTCTTTCGGGATAGAAGGATAAATATGTATTTCCCGTTGTGCAAAGGGCAAAGGTATATTCTGTCTTACCCTCTTTCAACGCTTTGTTCATATATTCGGAGATATTGAAATAACAAGGTATATTTGCATCTGTTACTTCAAGTTCGGATATCTTTTCTCCAAGTTTTGGTGCATTATTATGTGTAAGTTTATCTTCCTGCCAGTTGTTATCTGTTTCATAAACAGATATCACACCACCGTCAAGAGTTCCTGAAGTTTTGTAATTGTACATTCTCAAATATGCATAAGCGGTTTTGTCAGGAATATCCGAAAGATTGAATCTGATATAAGTTCTGCAACTTTTTCTCACCATAAGAGTGTTATTGAATTTAACCACATCAGGTTCTGCACTCTGTGTATATGATGAAGCAGAAGAATGATAATACTTGTTGCCGTCTATATCGGGAATCTCATCTATAGCATCCTTGTAGGTGGCTGTAGATAGACTAATCACTTCATCCGTGTATGCATCAACACTTCCCCCCACAAGAACTGACCAGGGAACAAGATTGATAATCTGTGTGGAACATACCGGCTTTGAGAAATCTGACGATACAACATGGACTCTGACTTCTGAATCCTCACTCTTTCTGTTCATAGTGAATGTATCTTTGACAGGATAACTCTTTTCGTTTGTTTTGACAGTGAAATTCTCATTTGACTTGATATTTATAAGTTTTCCTTCAAGATATTCACATGCAATTGCTCTTGCTGAATATTCTTTTGACGGCTTATAATATTTCACTTCCACGCTTACATCTGTATTTTCGGGATTTGTGCCGGTTGCACTGACTGATGCACCTGTAGTCTCTACAGTCACATCATCAACATAAAATGTATCACAAAGTCCGCTGTTCAGAGAATAGTCTATACCGCTCTGATATACTCTGAAAGCATTTACGGCATAGTTATCGCCTTTTTCCTGACTTCCGTTATCAACAAAACTCTTTGTAAAAGTAAACTGTGCGTTTATCTTTGTCCAGGTGTTCCATCTTACAAAGTACTTGCCGATAATACTTCCCTGACCGCTTCTGTACTGATAATTATCTCCGTCGGGACCTGCCATTATAAGGTCAAAAAATGTTCCTTCGCTTTTTGAAAGTTCTTCCTCTGTAAAAGGTGTACATTCACCAATGGATTTTGCGGAATTTTTGTATACTCCGGCATTTTTGTCTGCATATATCCATAATGAAAAATCATAAGTGTTGCCTACATTTTCGTTTGTGGCTTCGTAGAGATTTATAAACTTAAGACTCACACCTTTGTCACATCTTGAAAAAACCTTCAGTGATTTATTTCCTGAATGTGCCACATCTTCAGATGCTTCGGGAGTCGTTGAATAACTGCCAAAGGTATGATAATCATACTTGGATGATGTCTTACTCCAGGTGAATGTATCACCCGTGGTATAACTTTCAAAATCATCAAACTTTATATCTCTGCCAAAATCAGAGTTATCTGCGGCAAATACACAGATATTTCCAAGTGTTGTAATTATCAAGAGCAAAGATAATATGACGGATATGATTTTGTTTAACATAATTACTCTCCTTATTTATCAAGATAATTTGCTATATTATAAGCATTTATATTGATTTCTTTAATCATACTCAGGAATTCATCCCAGTACTCATAGGTTCTCTTTATAAGACCTCTGTTTGCATTGATATTTGACAAATTCTGACCTATATCTGTAGGATCATTATCCATATACTTAAACCACTGCCATCCGGTAAATACATTTGAATCAAGCATACCGATAGTGAACGCCTGATAATAGTATCCTCTGTCTTTCTGTGTAGGTACTTCATAACCAACACCTGCAACATTTATGATATCAAGTCCCATATCGCAGGCATCTCTGCCCTTTGAATACCATTCCGCATTCATCATAGGCTTACCTGACCATTTGTACCATTCGCTGATAACCATTCTGTCGGGAGTAAATGCATTTGGATAATAGTCATATCCTATAGCATCTGCATATCTTCCCACTGCACGGAACATTCCGCGGTTGTTTTTGTCAAGTTTACCACCGAATATCATATGATTCTTATCGTATTTTCTGATCGCACGGGTTATTACCTGCATATATCTGTCATATGCAAATTCTATCCATTCTTCATTATCCTGTGCAGTTACATCTTTGATTGTTGCATTTTCACCTTTTCTCATTCTGAACCATTTCCAGGCAACTGCATAATCATAATAGTCGTCTGATGTGGCAAGAATCTTGGAAAGAGTATTCTTAAGCATATTATTCCCTGCAGGAGGTTCATTGTCTGTATACCATCCCACAATATACGGATTGTCTGCATAAGGTGCAATCTGTTCTTCTGCTATTTTTTCGCAATATGTTTCAAAGTTTGGTGAGAATACCTCCATTACACCGTCCTGACTCCATCCGTCTTTGTCAAAGCCCTGAAGGAATGCTTTATTGAACACTGCCTGTGTAAGAGGTTTCTCTGATGTAAGAGCAAGTTTGAAATCTGACCATGGTCCCATACCGTTGAAACCGTAAGAGCGGAATTCTTCGCCTATCTTTTCTTTCCACACATCATCTGTTCCGTACTTTGATTCAAAGGATGCTGTCTGTATCTGAGAGCCTTTTTTCGGTTGTGTCTGTGCAACACCCATATCGATATATTTATATCCCAGAGGATCTATAAACCACCATCTTCCGTCAATTAATTCTGTACGGAAAAATCCCGTTGCCTTATATTTGCCCCCGTCAATCCATCCGCCGTACTGTGAGAGATTTGGGATAGATGTCTTTGGAGTGAAATCTGTAAGAGAAGAAAGGACTCTTACACTTTCTTTATCGCAAGGATCTGTATTTGCTTCGTCTGTTGTATGGAGAACATCTACAAACTTATCTCCGTTAAATGCAGACAAACCGCACTGCTCTTTTGTCTTGCCCACACCTTCAAAAATAAGTGAAGGCTTATAATATTTACCTACTGTACTTCTTTCGGGAATAAATGACATATATGT
>JAZSJF010000320.1:0-5749 GCA_045534195.1 Clostridia bacterium
GAAAGGCAAATGAACTTGAAAATGTGTATGTATACACAAAGCGCATTACACCGTTTTCTGCACAGATAAATGCAGAATTTACTTTCAGGGATGTAGAGCCGGAAACAGAAGATGTAAATATCGAAATTTACTCACCTGACAATAAACTTATTTTTGGAAAAAAGAGAAAAATTCTCAAAGAAACAATGGATGAAAGTTTCGATATAGTAAATCCCGAACTCTGGTATCCCAACGGTTACGGTGAACAACCATTATATACCTTTGTGATTTCTACAGACAATTCCAGAAAGGAACTGAAATTCGGTATAAGAGAAATTACCGTTATACAGATAGAGGATGAAGAGGGAAGCGAAGAACAACTTCAGTGCCGTGAAATGCAAAAGGATGAGGACTTTGCATGGCGTGACAAAAACGAGAGAACTGCTTCATTCTTTGTGGTGGTAAACGATATTAAGATATTCTGCCGTGGTGCAAACTGGGTACCTTGTGAACCATTCCCCTCTGCAGAAACTAAAGAAAAAATCACAAAACTTCTTGAACTTGCCAAAGACGGCAAAATGAATATGATAAGAGTCTGGGGCGGAGGTATATTTGAGCAGGATCATTTCTATGAAGAATGTGACAGACTGGGTATCCTTGTTACTCAGGACTTCCTTATGGCATGTGCCAAATATCCCGATACGGAAGAATGGTTTATTAAAGCACTTAATATGGAAGCAAAAGCAGCCGCATTAAGACTCAGAAACCACCCTTGCCTTGCCTGGTGGACAGGTGATAACGAAAATGCAGAATGGGGAACAGAAAATACTACAGATTTTAATGGTTACAGATCTGCCACATACGGAATTGAACCTGTTATAAAAATGTATGATAAGGAAAGAAAATTCTTCCCGTCATCACCTTATGGCGGTGAATTTTATTCATCTGTTACAAGAGGTACAACACATAATACCAATTATCAGGAACTTGTGTATGCAAGAGTAAAAGATACACAGTTTGACTATTATACGGAATATCTTTCAAAGGGAATATCAAGATTCAGTGTAGAGCAGTGCTGTTACGGTGAGGGATTTGCATCATCACTGAAAAAGTTTATGACAGATGAAGACATCTACGGAGAAGACCAGACAATATCCGAATATCATACAAAGACAGGTCCTATACATTTCACCCTTTTCCAGATGGCAAATGTAATGAGTGAAAAAATCTTCGGTAAGTTTAAAGACGGATATGACAGACTGAGAAAAATCCAGATGCTTCAGTGCGAATGGATAAGGCTTACTTTTGAAGCACACAGAAGAAATATGTGGTTTAATGCAGGTCTTGTGTACTGGATGCTCAATGACTGCTGGCCCGCATCAATCGGATGGTCAATAATTGACTATTATGCTTTGCCAAAGCCCGGATATTATTCATTCAAGCGTTGTGCAGGTTCTATGGTTGCGTCTATAGAAAATAAAAACGGCAGACTTATTGCTCATATTTCCAATGACAGATTTTCACCTTGTGAAGGTAAGGGAAGCCTTTATGTGTATGATTTTAAGAAAAATGAAAAGGTACTTGATAAGTCCTTTGATTTTTCACTTGGAGAAGCAATATCCGAAAAAGTATTTGAGTGTGATTACAGTGAGTTTGAAAGATGCCTTACAAGGGATACAATCATTGTATTTGATGCAGAATCAAACCTTGGCAAAGACAGAACTTTCTATGTAAAAGACGGTCTTGTAAGCCTTGATTTGTCTTACGAAGATGCAGAAATAATTGCAGAAGATGAAGAAAGCATCACGGTTAAATCAAAGGAATTTCTTCCTTATGCAATATTTGATCTTCCGTATCTTCTTGAAGAAAATGCAGTTACTATGCTTACGGGCGAAGTGAGAAAAATAAATAAAAAGAAATAAAAAGGAGAACAAAATGAAAAAATTAATTTCATTATTGCTTGTGTGTATGATGCTTTTATCTGTATGCTTTACATCAACGGTTTTTGCGGATGATAGTATCAAAATACAGATTAATGGCATTGAGCAAGCTTATGACCAGATGCCGGTGATAATTAACGGAAGAACATTAGTTCCTATGCGTGCTATTTTTGAAGCACTTGGGGCAAAAGTGGAATGGATAGACGCTACAAAAACTGTTGTGGGAAGCCGTGACAGAAAATATGTGAAACTTAAAATTGATTCCGACACAGTGTATGTGAATGGCATTGAACAAAAAATCGATGTTCCCGCCAAAGTTTTGTCCGGCAGGACAATGGTGCCGGTAAGATTTATATCCGAAATACTTGGCGAAAAGGTAGAGTGGGACGGTACAACAAAGACAGTTTCCATCACAAGTGATTACCTGACAAAAGTTGCGGTATCCGATAAACTTGCTTATCTTCCAAGCACACTTCACAGAGATATTCCGAAGGAGTTTACACATACAAACAGTTGGGACGATGTTATTTATTATGAAGAATCTTCCGTTCCGTCGGCTGATATTACAAATCAGATAATGGGCGGAACAGATATCCTTTCTGCAGATGATTTCATAAAAAATGCTTCTTTTTCTTCAGATAATAAGGTTACCGAAACAGAGTACGGCAAACTGGAAGAAATTACAGTTGAGGGACAGAGTTTTACAAAGGCTTTGAGAATTACCACTCATACTGTTCCCGAAAAGACAAACCTGCATCTTCTTGATTACGGAAAAATCGGTGCAGGTAAGGTGAAAAAAGGGGATAATCTTCTCTTCACCTGCAAAGTAAGGCTTGTTGATGGAGGAATGGGCGGATATGGAAGTATATGGCCATCCTTTCAGGAAGTAGTGAAATTTGAAAAAAGCATATGGAAAAGACTTTATGTTTCCAAAGACTGGCAGACTTTGTATGTGAATGGTGTGGCAGGAGAAAATCACGAGCATCTGCAAATCCGTTTCGGCTATTGCGATGCTCCACAGACTGTGGAAATCGCAGATGTAAGACTCATCAACTACGGTCCTTTTGTATCAGGGGACAATCAACTTCCAAACTATGACGGAAAGTCACTTGATTCATTTGAAAAAGGTGCTCTGTGGAGAGATGAAGCCATAGAAAGAATCAAAAAAGTAAGAATGGGTGATTTCAAGGTAGTTGTCAAGGATAAGGAAGGTAATGTAATTCCTGATGCAGATGTAAACTTTGATATGTTTGAATCCGCAATTCCACTGGGCTCTTGTATCAATTCAGTAGTAGAAAAAAATAAAAGAGATAAAGAACTGTTTTCAAAATACTTCAACGGCGGTGTCATAGAACACAATATGAAATGGGGACCTTACGAAGAGGACAACGGCAAGGCGGCAAGAACTCTTGTGAATATTGCAAGAGATTTGGGTACCATCTATTTGAGAGGTCATGTAATGATTATGGATTATCCAAAGACACCATCGGGAACAAGACTTCTTCCTGATGACCTTGTTGAGAATTTTGACAATAAAGATTATGCAGATTTAAGGATTAAGGAATGGATTTATAATGTTTCCGATGCTTTTGCAGGAGAAATATTTGAATGGGATGTAGTAAACGAGGCACTTGTTCCTTATATGGAACCAAATCAGAGAAGTGTATATAACTGTCAGGGAGCAGAATATTATGGCAATATATACAAATGGGCAAAAGAAGTAAACCCGGGGGCGGGACTCTTTGTAACAGAAGGCAGTCGTGCTATGACTCATTATCAACTCTTTACAGATATTCTCAATAAGATGTATGCTAATGAAAACCATTTTGATTCCATCGGACTTCAGTCGCATCTTTCCACCACCTGGAGAACACCTGAAGAACTGATGACTATGTATGATGAACTTCATACAAAATACAATTCAAAAATTGCTCTCACAGAATGTACATTCAACACGGGAAATGAGATATTTGATGCAAACTTTGTAAGAGATTTCTTTATAAGTGCTCTTTCCAAGGATTATATCACAGGCTTCTGTCTGTGGAATTTCCAGAGAAAAGTCAAAAACACTGCTTTTATGCTTGATGAAAATTATGAACTTACAAAAGCGGGTGAGCAGTTCCTTGATATATTCTACAATAAGATGTGGACTCGCAATGCAAAGGCAAAAACCGATGCAAACGGTGAAGGAGCAATCCGCGGATATTACGGAAACTATGATGTGACCGTTACTCATAACGGAATCACAAAAACCGTTATGGCGGCATTCCACCCGGGATATGAGAATGTGCTTGAAATAACAATCGGATAAAAGGTTAAAAAGTGCTGATGAAAATCAGCACTTTTTGTTTTAATAATTTTTAAATCAGAAACTATCCGTACAGATATATTTATGCAAACTGTTTTCGGTGTCGATGTTTTGATATGCTTTTAAATTGCCCATTTTATGCGTCTTCCAAAGACTTGGGTTTATATCGTATCATATGTATGATAAGTAGCAAAACCAAGTCTTTAATTGTATTTAGGGTTATGATGTGTATTATATTGCAGTTTTGATGAAATTGCAAGGCTTTTATGCGAAGTAATATTTTCTAAATCTGCACAAAATTCTTCGCCCAAATACCACAAATCTATTCGCCGGAAATGAAAAAAGAATCAAATCATATTAATTTATTCAAACAAAAAATGCACTTAAAGGGGATTTTTGATAAAAATATTAGAATTTCACCCCTTTAACTTGCATTTTTCTAAAAATGTGGTATAATATATACAGTAAGGCTTGCGTTGCAATCCTTTGCGGCTTTGCCGCTTGTGTGCGTTGCACACCTGTAATATTGACGGCTGCGTAAAAATGCCCTTGCAAGCAAGCATTTTTACTTATGGTGGAATATAATCAAAGGAGGCTTTATGATGGATAATATTTTTATGCGAGAAGAGTATTTAGATAAAATAAGAGGTTTTTACCACAGTGATATAATAAAAGTTGTAACCGGCATCAGACAATGCGGCAAATCATTTTTTTTATTTTCTGTAATTAAAGATTTAAAAACTAATGGTGTTCCGGAAAGTGATATTATAAACATCAATCTTGACAAAAGAGGATTTAAAAGCATTAAAACCGCTGATAAATTAGAAGAAGTAATTGACGGATATATAACGGATAATGAAAAAAAATACATCTTTATAGATGAGATACAGAATGTAAAAGGCTTTGAAGAAGTTATAAATGCATACAGAGAAGATGGTCATTCTATATTTATTACAGGTTCTAATTCATATCTTTTAAGTGGTGAGTTGATGACTAAACTAACCGGAAGATATGTAGAAATAGAAATGTTTACTCTGACATTTTATGAATATTTAGAAATGAAGAGATTTATGGGGAAATCTGTATCGCAAAACGTTGTAGAAGAGTTTACAACATTTATCCGCGATGGTGGCTTTCCTAAATCATTAGAGTTTGATAACATAGATGATAGAAATTTATATGTACAAAGTGTTATTACACAAATTTTTGAAAAAGATATATCAAAAAACAAAAAATTACGAAATCGTGTAGCATTTGAAAAAATTCAATCTTTTGTTATAAATAATTTCGGTTCAACTATAAGTGTATCTAATATAGCGGAATATTTAAGCAACGAAAACATAGTTGTAAAAGATGATACTATATACAGATATATTGAATTGCTTGAAAAAGCAAAGATAATATATAAATGTCCAAGATTTGATTTGAAGTTGAAAAAATCAATGAAAACAGAACAAAAGTATTATTTGGCGGATTTGAGCATTTATTATTCAAAAAATGTAGATGGCAGAATTAATTATGG
>JAZSJF010000423.1:0-3159 GCA_045534195.1 Clostridia bacterium
ATTGGGAAAACCAGTTGAAAATTATTTGTTTTTGTTGTATAATCAACTAGTATTTTTGAGTGTTTGGTCATACTTAAATTATACCACAAAAGCCGCGAAGTTTCCATACTTCAGCGGCTTTTTGTGTGCAAAAAATCAGGGGTGCCTCACTTTTTTAGTGAGACAGCCCCTTTATTATTTCAACTATTTTGTTCTTTATAAAGTTTCATTACATTTATGTACGCCACAACAGTACAATATGCACAATATCCTGAATACCCAAGGTAACTGAGTTGTGTCGGGTCGTTCATTACAAGTTGTACATTAAGAAAGATTGTCATAAAACTGCCCATAAGCCACATAGGTGCATATTCAATGTAAGCAAACAATGTGAGGATTGTACAGGCAAATCCCAGAAGGGATACTGTATTGTCAAGAACGGAATACAGAGAACCTGCCTTCTCCAGTGCCAGAAATACCGCACACCAGACTATAACAAAGCATACAGAAAAAAGTATTCTCATTTTTGATGACATTTTTTTCAGTATAACAGAATTGCCGTAAGAATTTTTCTTCCAGTTAAAAAATGTAATCAACTGAAGTGGAAAAGATACAAAAAACGCATTTACTGCTCCCGCATATATCCCGAACGAAAAATATACAACACTGTAATACACGCTGTTTATTGCTCCCAGAAGGTATCCGTATCTGTTCACATCCGCCTGAAGGGACATAACTATAAGCGACACACATACAGGAACTATATAAAACCAGTCCTGCTTCATAACAACCGAACTTGTGACGATAAGCACAAATGCAATCAAAATAATTATCTTTCTTGATATATCTTTATTCAATGGTACCTCACCTTTCACCGTTATGACAAAAATGATATCACATAACTCACACTTCCACAATATCTAAGTGGGACATATTAACTGATATTTGTCTGTTTTTCAGACAACATAAAATGCAATTAATAATCGGATAATACATTTTTTCAATCGTTTTGTCAATTTATTTTTTCAGATCAGAGTGTATAATAAAATCAAGATAGTATTTTATAAGGAGGTTATTATGGATATTTCTATCAAACAGGTTTCAAGCCTTGAAAAAATTACACTGTCAAATTATGACAATGCCAAAACAATCAAAACAAAAACCCTTATGAAAGGTGAAACATATTCCTATCAGGTGTCTGTGAAGTCATCTGACAACATAATGTTTAATGTGGAAGTGGAATCGGAACTTAAGGATTTTATCAATGTGTATATAGTGAAGGATGCAATAATGGACCTTTGCACATATACAGACTATGTGGAAGATGATGACTACATCACAAAAGAAACAGGTACTATGCCTGATATCCTTATGCCTCTCCAATTGGAAAACAACTACTTCAAAACAAGTTATTCCGTAGATACACTGTGGATAAAAACAGATATCCCCTGCGATATAAAAGAAGGCAAATATCCCATAAAAGTCACACTCACTTCAGATATGAGAGCAGAAAAAATGGTACTTACCTCTCTTATGACTCTGGAAGTTACCCGTGAAAAAGTATCCGAACAAAAAATAACATATACTCAGTGGTTCCATACAGACTGTATTGCAAACTATCACAATGTAGATGTATATTCAGAAAAACACTGGGATCTGATAGACAAGTATATCGCCATGGCATCAGACCTCGGCATAAATATGATTCTCACTCCAATTATCACACCGCCTCTTGATACCGGTGTGGGATTGAGAAGGACAAATGTTCAACTTGTGGATATAAAAAAAGATGGCGACAAATATACATTTGACTTTTCAAAGGTAAAAAGATGGATTGAAATATGCAACAAAAACAACATAAAATACTTTGAAATCGCACACTTTTTCTCACAGTGGGGACTTAAAAGTGCTCCGAATATTGTGGTAGAACAAAATGGAAAGAAAGATTATCTCTTCGGATGGCATATGGAATCAACCGATCCTGAGTACAAAAACTTCCTTAATCAGTTTCTACCTGAACTTGTGAAGTTTTTCAGAGAAGAAGGAATAGCCGACAGATGCTATTTCCATATTTCCGATGAACCCAAAGCAGACCATATAGAAAAGTACAAATATGCATACAATCTGGTGAAACCTCATCTTGAAGGCTTCAAGACAATTGATGCATTGTCCAACTACTCATTCTACGAAGAAGGATATGTTGACATTCCCGTATGCTCTACAAGTAAAATAGACAAATTCCTTGAGCACAATCTTCCAAATCAGTGGACATACTACTGTTGTTCACAGCATACAAAAGTGGCAAACAGATTCTTATCAATGCCATCATACAGAAACAGAATCATAGGACTTCAGTTATATAAATTTGACATCAAGGGATTTTTGCAGTGGGGATACAACTTCTACAATTCGCAGTATTCCATCTGTCCCGTAAATCCGTATATTACAACATCTTCAAACGGAGGATTCCCTTCTGGTGACGCATTCAGTGTGTATCCGGTAAACAACGGTGTAATTCCTTCACTGCGAGCAATTGTATTCAAGGAAGCACTTCAGGATATAGAGATATGCAGAACTCTTGAAAAATATATCGGCAGAGATAATGTAATAAAAATGATTGATGATGCCGCAGGAGAGGACATAACATTCTCCTCTTATCCGAAAAGTTCAGACTATATACTTGACCTTATGGAAAATATGGAAAATATGATAAAAGAATATTCCGAATGATAAGGAGTTGATATTATGAACCACTTTTTAAAAGAAATGGAAAAAAGGCTTAATGCAAATGACGAGTTTCTGTTAAAGGAAATATACGAGCCTCAGGTCGTGACAATACCGCCGGCAGATGCATTTAACTATCTTACAGTTATGCCTGACGGAGAACTTAGAATTTACGGTGCAATAAGAAAAGACAGACTCTTACAAGCACATGAAAACGAAGGAATCCACGTATACTCACGCTCAACAAACTGTGGTCTTACCTGGGAAACAGTAGTGCTTAAAAGAGACGATGCATTTGCAAGCGGTGCATACAGCCCAAAAACCGGCAGATATTTTGAAGTAATGACAAACGATGCATATCACAACACTTCAAGAACAAACTTTGCTTTTGAGAATCTTATCGAAGGTCATTTGTATTTATTGATTTCTGAGAAGGGAAGTCGGATCGTAGCCATG
>JAZSJF010000039.1:0-1683 GCA_045534195.1 Clostridia bacterium
TGACCTTGCCATCCTTCATCATCCACATGTCGTTGTCGCCTTCGTGGATGAAAGCATTGGTCAGGTACTTAACGGGGTTGCCGCCCCAGGAGGAGGAGCCCAGCAGCGGGATTTCATCGTCAGCAACGCCATTGCCGTTCGCGTCTTCGTCGCGGACGCGGCGCAGCATCTCATATGAAGAATATGTAAAAGCCGCTTACGAATGCGGTGCAGAGTTTATATATTCACCTGATACAGATACGGATATTATCCGTCTTACCAAAGAACTCGGTCTTGTATCTATACCGGGAGCGATCACACCAACAGAATGCAAACAGGCGTTGAAGGCAGGAGCAGATATAAAAAAACTCTTCCCTACTACCGAAGCAGACTTAGGATATATACTCAATATAACCCGCCCTCTCTCACATATGAAATTTGTATGTACAGGCGGAGTAAATCCTGATACTATAGAAAAGTTCTTATCTATAGGTGCTATCGGTCTCGGAACAGGAATATCAATTATCCGCCCTGACCTTGTGGAAAGTGAAAACTACACAGAAATAACAAACCTTGCAAAAACACACATTGAAATAATCAAAAACTTCAAAGAAAACAACAAATAAACAATACAGGAGGCGATATAATGCATAGTCAGGACAAAAATTCAAATCCCGAATTCAAAACTGCCATAAGTTACAATAACGAAAGAAAAAAACTGGAAATTGATTTTAAGTACGCTATGCATTATTCTCCAAGAATAAAATCACTTGATGTACCGAAAAGAAGGCAAACATCCCTTCTTCTTGTAATCAAGGGTGAATACAAATATTCTTCAAAGGATATATCATTTACGGCAACAGACGGGGATATGATTTTTCTTCCATGCAATTCTACATACACATACAAAATTCTGTCTGAAGAAACAGAAAGTATGCAGGTAGAATTCAACATCTTTGCATCACAAACATCAAGATTGGTTTCTCTTTGCAAACATCCGATACTAATAAAGGATTGTATATTTTTGCGTGAAATATTCGAAAGCATCCTCTCTGCTCAGAATACTGTTTCATATGAAGAATCCTTCGGACTGATGAAAAACATATACACTTTGTTGAGTCATACGGCGAAACATTTTGACAAAGCGGATACAGAAAACAACTACGGAAAAATCACCCCTGCCGTCAACTATATCACAAATAATTTCAACAACAAAATATATGTGTCAGAACTTGCACAAATGTGCGGATTAAGTGAGTCACAGTTAAGACGTTTATTCTCAGAGTCCTTAAAAATGTCTCCTATTGAATACAAAAACAAATTAAGAGTAAATTATGCTATATCTATGCTTAATGACGGATATGTAAACATTTCAGAAATTGCCGAAAATCTCGGTTTTGACAATGTTTATGCATTCAGTCAGTTCTTCAAAAAAGAAACCGGGGTTTCTCCTTCGAATTTTTTTACTGCATATAAGTGATATATGATTTGATGCCAAATTTTTGTCGGTATTTAACCTTCAATTGCCCGATATATTTAATTCATAAATCCGATATGTTTTCGAAACACTCAAACATGATACAATATAAATCTCGTTGTCATCAGGCAACATATCGGGTGCTTTGGCACATATCAAAAATCTCCACAGAGATTTATTTCGATGTGGCTTACAACCGCTTACATAAGCGGTGCAAATACCCTGAT
>JAZSJF010000360.1:0-1887 GCA_045534195.1 Clostridia bacterium
GGCAAGAAAGCCACTGTTTCTGAAAGACTCGAACAGAATGATCATTGTATTTCAGAAATATGATAAATATGTATCAAGCGTTGTAGTAGCAACATCTGATGACAACGGCGAAACCTGGAAGACACAAGTGCTGGAAAATGCGGGATATGTACCAAAAATAGAAGGACATGAAGGTGTAAGATGGCAGAACTATTCCTGTGAGCCTACAATAGAAGAATGTGAAGACGGAACACTTATCCTCATCACAAGAACAAGTCATAACTATCACCACATTCAGTATTCTTACGACCATGGTGAAACCTGGACAAAGACAGAACCATCTATATTCCACGCAACAAACACAATGCCCGTACTTTACAAATTATCAGACGGTAGATTGCTGTTTTTCTGGAGTAACAATCAACTTCTTCCTGAAATTGATTGTACAAAGGTATTTCCACCGGTTGGATGGGCAGAGATAGAGGGTGTTGGCGAAGATGTATTCACAAACAGAGACTCAAACTGCATAGCACTTTCTGATAAATCAGGAAAAGTATTTGAATATGCAAGAGAACTTTATCTTAACGATATCAGAAATCACGCAGATTTCCGTTCACATTCAGGTGTGGCTACTTCAAACGACAAGAGCATACATCAGGCGGAAATATGTGAACTTCCATTCGGCAAAATACTTGTACACTTCGGTCAGAACGAAGCATCAAGAAAGGTCGTTATATTTGACATTAAATGGCTTATGGAAAAAGAAAGAGAAGAAAATTTCCGTACAGGATTAAAAAATGTATCTACACAAATGTACATTAAGAGTAATCTTGGAAATTATCGCGGTTTTTCAGGGCACTGTGCATACAACCGTACAAACGGTGCACTTCTTCTCCCCGACCCTGACGGAAATCACGAAGAAGTTCTTTCTGTGGCAAGAATCCACGACGAAAGACTTGTATATGAAAAACAAGGTGCTGTATGGAGTTATCCCGCATCCAAAAAAGGAAGTCTGAATATAAAACTTCAGGTAAGAAAAAGCGGTGTTGCCATTTCTCTGTCTGACCACTGGTATAATCCTTGTGATGAAACTGCAAAGAAAGAATCCCATATATCATTTGATATAACAGGCGATATTGCACCTGCAGGTAAATGGACAGATATCAGAGTTGACTTTGATACAGAAAACAAAACTGCACTCATTTTCGCAGATGATAAACTTATATACCAAAAAGAAATTACAGAAAATGCTCCTTTGGGACTTATGTTTGTGCATATACAGACATTGGCGGAAGAAGAAGATTTCGAAGGAACATTTATCAAACACTTATCGTTTAAAGGAGAATGATTATGAAACAGATAACAGTAGCAGTTATTGGTGGCGGAAACAGAGGAAGAACATACACCGACAGTATGAAGGAACTCGGCAAGGACTATTATGATGTAATTGCAATCTGTGATCCTGATATTAATATGATAAACCAGTTCAAAGACAAACACGATATCAAAGATGAAATGTGTTTCACAGATTATAATGACTTTTTCAAAAAAGGCAAAATTGCAGATTGTGTACTCGTTGCCACAATGGATGATTTACATATAGACCCTGCACTTAAGGCAATAGAACTCGGATATGACATTCTTCTTGAAAAACCTGTATGTCCTAATGCAGAGGATTGTGTAAAGATTGCAAATGCCGCAAAAGAAAAAGGTGTAAAAATACTTGTATGTCATGTATTGAGATACACACCGTTTTTCTCAATGATAAAAAATTTGATTGATGAAGGTAAAGTTGGCGAAGTTCAGGCTATCCATCACATAGAATGTGTAGGAAATCTTCACCAGGCTCATTCCTTCGTAAGAGGTAACTGGCATAACAGCAAAAAAAGTTCCTGTATGATACTTCAG
>JAZSJF010000058.1:0-2429 GCA_045534195.1 Clostridia bacterium
AGTTATGATGTAAAATTCATATTTTAAAACCGGGCAAAGTACACTCTTTGGGTACTCTTTATACGGCTTTGGCTCTGTTTATCTGTTCCAAAGCATTTTTCCTATCTCCTTTGTTTTAAAAAATACTCCGGAACGCGAAAAATCAATGGTATAATATTACAAAACGAAAGGTACCTATTATGAAAGTTGACACATTATCTCTTGGCGGTCTTCAGACAAACTGCTATTTCCTCATATCTGATAAAACAAATGAAGCGGTAATAATTGACCCTGCAGATCAGGGAGATATTATTATCAACAAGATAAAAAACCAACAACTCAACATTAAATACATAATTCTTACCCATGCTCATTTTGACCATACCGGCGCATTGGATATGGTTAAGGAATTTACAGAGGCGCCTGTTGTGATTCACAGTGAAGAAGATGTTGCATTATCTGATGAAAGATTGAACCTTGCATATGCGTTTGGTTCTTCCTGTCAGAAAACAAGGGCAGATATACTTGTAAATCACAATGACACTCTCCCCTTTTCGGATACTGTCCTTACTTTTTTGCACACACCGGGACATACAAAGGGAAGTATGTGTATAAAAACCGACAATATACTTTTTTCAGGTGACACATTATTTTATATGTCAATGGGAAGAGTAGACTTTCCCGGCGGAGATATAAGGGAAATGTCAGAATCACTGAGCAGTCTTATGAATCTTGATGAAGATACAGTGGTTTATCCGGGGCACGGAGATAAGACAACCATAGGATACGAAAAAAGAAACAACCCCTACATAAGATAAGGATTGATATATATGCAGATTATTCTTAAAGGAAACAAAGAAGAATACGCCGTACGAGATATTGTACGGCTTTTTTTGCCCGGATGTGAATTGGATTTTTCGGACAAATATGATGAAACAAATGAATATATGATAATAAATGCAGAGAATTCTGCTAACGAATACATTTTTACTGCAGAGATTTTATATGACGGCAAAAAGCATACACACTCAATGAATATGCCTGATTATTCCAAAAATCACATAAAAAGAGTATTGTATGAACTTTTGAGCGATGTTATAGGTATTAAACCGCCCTGGGGTATCCTTACGGGAATACGCCCCTCAAAAAAGGTGATAGAACTATGGAATGAAGGTCATTCAAAACCTCAATCTGCAAAGATACTTAAAGATGATTTCCTTGTATCTCACAAAAAAACTATCCTTGCAATAGAAACCGCATCTTACGAAAAAGATGTAATAGACAAAATGGACAAAAACTCCATAAGTCTTTATATAGGTATACCATTCTGCCCTTCAAGATGTTCATACTGTTCATTCATATCCCAATCCATCAAGTTTTCTTCAAAACTTGTGAATCCTTACCTTGAAGCACTGAAAAAAGAATTTCATCACACATCAGAACTTATAAAGAAACTGGGATATAATATAGAAACTGTTTACATTGGCGGTGGCACACCCACATCACTTGATGAAGACAGTCTGTATTCGCTTCTTGACAATCTTAATTCTGCTTTTGACCTGTCAGATATAAAAGAATTCACTGTAGAAGCAGGTCGTCCTGATACTATCACAAAAGAAAAACTCCGCATTATAAAAGAATCAGGTGCAGAAAGAATAAGTATAAATCCTCAGACTATGAATGACAAAACCCTTGAAATCATTGGCAGACGGCATACCGCCGATGATATCAGGGAAAAATTCCGTATGGCAAGAGAAGAAGGCTTTTGTCATATAAATACTGACCTTATAGCAAGATTGCCCGGTGAAGACGAAAAGGATTTTGATTACACACTTTCCGAAATAGAAAAACTTAACCCCGACAGTGTGACAGTACATTCACTGAGCCTCAAAAAAGGTGCATATCTTGACAGACAGTACAACTGTCTGAGCACCGAATCTTCAAACATCGCAAACAATATGATAGATATGGCTTGTGACAGAATGTATGCTATGAATAAGCGTCCTTACTATATGTACAGACAAAAAAATACCGCAGGAAACCTGGAAAACATCGGCTTCTGCGATCCGAATAAAGAATCTTTGTATAATATATATATTATGCAGGAAATACAGACTATAATCGCCATGGGCTCAGGCGGAAGTACAAAGAGAGTAATGGGTGACAGAATCGAGAGATGTTTTAATGTAAAGGAAGTTTCGGAATATATATCGAGAATTGATGAAATGATTGAAAGGAAATTTGAATTGTTCAAAATATAACCAAAGGTAGTATTTTTCGCTTATATTAGTGTGTCATTGCGAAAATACTACCTTTATAAATTCTAAAATTATAGTTTGAACAAACTCTATATTATTAATAAAACTTTCAAAACGATATTATACTTATCCAAGTGGTGTCAAATCAACCGCATCTACCCACTTTGTAGAATTCAATCCATACATCATTCC
>JAZSJF010000195.1:0-2847 GCA_045534195.1 Clostridia bacterium
TATTTTCATTTCTTGCCGCCTCCTTATTGACGTCAACAGCTTCATCAAATTTGACTTTGACTTTCTTTGACCTTAATCAAAGTATAGTACATATTTTTTATTTTGTCAAGTATTTTTCAAAAAACATTGATAAATAGCAAAAAAGGGTGGAAATTTTTTTCTTTTTGTGTTATCATTGTAATATTATAATAGGTTAATTATGTTCAAAATGAAATGTGCATTGGAGATGGTAGAATGTTTTCTTTTGAAGAAATTATGACACCCGTATGGGATACAGACATTGTGTATGGCGAAAGTCTTACTTTTATAAAAGAAAACGGGGTGGCAAAAGCGCCTCTTATGTTTGAAGCCGACGAAATCATAAAGGTGGAAAGTGCGGATATGATCCATTTGTACAAAGAAGGCAAGGACTATGTTTTTGAAGGTAATAATATTGTCCTTACCCCTGAGTCGGAAATATTCTCTTTTGATTATGATGATGTGTATTTCAAAGAAAAGGAAGATAGATCCTGTTTCAGAGAACAAAGCGGAGGATATATACTTTTTCACGAAGGACATTTTTTTCACGACAGACAGGTTGCAGTTACATACAAATGTAAAAACGGTCAGTGGAAGGGTGTAAAGCCCGTATTTTCATCAAATCTTAAAAATACTTACAAAAAACTTACAGAAGAAAAGGAGTTGAAGGTCACACTTTTCGGTGACAGTATTTCTGCAGGCGCAAATGCCAGCGGAAGAACAATGCAGACACCTTTTCAGCCTTCATACGGATATCTTGTCTGCGAAGCACTGAGACGGCATTACGACGCAAATGTCACTTTTGAAAATCCGTCTGTAGGCGGCAAGGATTCAGGGTGGGCAATACAGACTGCGAAAGAAAGAGTATGCTCCACAGATCCTGATCTTGTAATTATCGCATTTGGTATGAATGACAGATGTGTGGGAGATGAACACAGAGAGAAGATTGACAAAATAAGAAGTCTTATCCTCGAGGATTGTCCTCAGTGTGAGTTTCTTATTGTGGCAACTTCTGTTCCGAATCCTATCCTTACCACAGAAGAAAACTGGTTCTGGAGATATCAGTATCAGTATTATGAAGCGCTTCTTCCTCTTGAATGTGAAGGCACTCAGGTGGCGAATATAAGAGATATGCAGATGGAAGCATTAAAGACAAAGAGATTTATAGATATGACAGGTAACAATGTAAATCATCCCAATGACTTTTTTCAGAGAATGTATGCACAGTTCATATCTCAAATGCTTATAAAATAAAGGTGATTTTATGCTATCAAAAGTAAACAGTGCCGCACCCTGGGGCATTGACGGATACATAGTCAGTGTGGAAACTGATGTATCAAGAGGTGCGGTTGCCTTCGATATTGTGGGACTTCCCGATGCAGCGGTGAAGGAGTCCAAAGAGAGAGTCCGTTCTGCAGTGAGAAATTCCGGATTTTCATTTCCGGCATCAAGAGTCGTTACAAATCTTGCTCCCGCTGATACAAAAAAAGAAGGCGCTTATCTTGATTTGCCCATATCGGTTTCAATTCTTTTGTCTACCGGGCAGATAAGATGTGAAAATATAAATGAATATCTGTTTCTCGGAGAACTTTCTTTAGACGGAGAAATCAGGAAGGCTCACGGAGTACTTCCTATGACTGTCACTGCGAGAGATAACGGTATAACAAAGATTATTCTTCCTGTGGAAAATGCAGGCGAGGCATCGGTTGTAAACGGTGTGCAGATATATCCTGCAAGGACATTGAGAGATGTCTGTGACCACCTTATGGGAAGAAATACATTGAAACAACATAAATCGGATATTTCCGGAGTGTTTACTCAAAATAAGGAATATGCCAGTGATTTTTGTTATGTTAAGGGACAGGAAAATGTAAAAAGAGCACTTGAGATTGCTGCGGCGGGAAGCCACAACTGTCTTATGATAGGTGCTCCCGGTTCGGGAAAGACAATGCTTGCAAAATGTCTGCCGTCCATTCTTCCCGATCTTACATTTGAAGAAGCACTTGAGATTACAAAGATATATTCAATAGCGGGCAAACTTCCGTCAGGTAAGGCTCTCATTGATGAGCGCCCTTTCAGAAATCCCCACCACACAATATCTGCGGCGGCGATTACAGGTGGCGGTTCTGTACCGAAGCCCGGAGAAATAAGCCTTGCACACAGAGGGGTGCTTTTTCTTGATGAATTTCCCGAGTTTCCCAAATCCACAATAGATGCTATGCGTCAGCCGTTGGAGGATGGATGCTTTACAGTAGGCAGGGTAGCGGGGACATTTACATTTCCGTCAGAAACAATGCTTGTGGCAAGTATGAATCCATGTAAATGCGGATATTTCGGTGATCCCAGCGGCAAATGCAACTGCTCACCAAATGAGATACAGAGATATCTCGGAAGAATCTCAGGCCCTATGCTTGACAGATTTGACATACACATTCAGGTGCCTACAGTTGACTTTGATTCTCTTTCTTCTGATGTACATGCAGAAAATTCAAATACGGTCAGAAAAAGAGTGAATAAGGCAAGAGAGATTCAACTGGAGAGATTTAAGGGAAGAGAAATCTTTTCCAATTCACAACTCGGTCAGGCAGATCTTGAAAATTTCTGTCAACTTGATTCAACCTGTAAAGAACTTTTAAGACAGGTGTTTGAGAGAATGGGCTTAAGTGCCAGAGCGCACTCAAGAATAGTGAAGGTTTCAAGAACAATTGCAGACCTTGATGGAAAAGAAAATATAGAAGCAACACATATTGCAGAAGCAATAAGATACAGAAGTCTGGACAGAAAATTCTGGTTCAATAAACAGTAATTAAAATATGGAGGGACATATTA
>JAZSJF010000138.1:0-1626 GCA_045534195.1 Clostridia bacterium
CGAATCAAGATTGCGATTTACTATAAGACTTTCATCAAAACATATCTTGGAAAGAAGTTTTTTTGCTTCATCCATCTTTCCCACAAGAAGTGCAAAGTGAGCGTCTGTATTTACGCATATTTCCGCTTTCAGTTTGTTGCAGGCTTTCATAAGAGTGCAGGCATTATTTTTGTAACATTCGCCTTTTACAAGACATTCATTGTTTAATTCTATGAGTTTGTTGTTATCTTTTGCAGTTTTTGCAATAAGTTCACAATCGTTTTCATCAAGTATAAAATCTATTCTCGATATGTGTCCCAATATGTCTATATATGGATTTTCACAGGCTTTCAGGATAAGGCTAATAAAATCTTCTTTATTTTTAAATGTAGGGATTTTGCCCCCGTAATGCATAGAGCCAATAACAACATCAAGACCTTTAAGCACACCCTCATCAATATCAAGATTTGCATCCATATCGATATAACTGCACTCTGCACCTTTCAATACCGAAACACCGTCAATATTTTGCGGTATAATCTTTAGATTTCCAAAATGCCACTTATGTGGACAATCAGGTGTAGACAAACCATGGTCTGTGATTGCTATTGCTTCAAGCCCATGTTTCTTTGCATAAGTAACATTCTCAAGTATCGTGCTGTAAGCATGATCACTTGCAATAGTGTGAGTATGAAGGTCTGTTTTTATTTCCATAATTATACCATCTTTCATCTGAAATAAAACGAGGGTGCAAAACCACTTCACACCCTCGGAAATTGTAATATTAAATTATCTCTGTACTCTGCCTGAGCCGTCTCCGCTCATCAACGCTTCAACTTCCTTAACAGATACACGGTTGAAGTCACCTTCAATTGAGTGCTTAAGGCAAGATGCAGCAACTGCAAATTCGATTGCATCCTGATTTGAATATCCTGCCAAAAGTGCATAGATAAGTCCACCGCCAAATGAATCTCCGCCGCCTACTCTGTCTACAATCTGGATATTGTATTTTTTGGACTTGAAGAAGTCTTTGCCGTCATAGAGAAGTGCTGCCCAGTTATTTACTGATGCAGAAATACTTTCTCTGAGTGTGATAGCAACCATCTTAACACCGAATTTTTCTACAAGTTGTCTTGCAACATCCTTGTAGCCTTCATCACTGAGTTCGCCGCCTGTGATATTTGTTTCACTTGCTTTGATACCAAATACTTTTTCTGCGTCTTCTTCATTAGCAATAAGTACATCTACATATGGCATAAGTTCTGCCATAACTTTACCTGCTTTTTCGCTTGTCCAGAGTTTCTTTCTGAAGTTAAGGTCACAACTTACTTTTACGCCCATTTCTTTTGCTTTTTTACAAGCCATAAGACAGTTTGCTGCAGAAGCATCTGAAATTGCAGGAGTGATACCCGTCCAGTGGAACCATTCAGCACCGTCAAAGATTGCGTCCCAGTCAAAGTCAGAAGCCTGTGCTTCCTGAATTGCAGAGTGTGCGCGGTCGTAGATACAAACAGAACCACGCTGGGAAGCACCCTTCTCGTTAAAGTAAATGCCGACGCGGTTGCCGCCGCGTACGATCTTGGTGGTGTCTACACCGTAGCGGCGCAGGGAGTTGACTGCTGCCTGACCGATGGAGTGGGTGGGAAG
>JAZSJF010000159.1:0-1708 GCA_045534195.1 Clostridia bacterium
GGGAATATATCATAAGTGCTTGTCTTAGCACCTCTTAACCCTACTTCCTCCTGACAGGTGAATACAAAATACAAATCATTATCACTTTTTATCTTTTTGATTGCTTCTGTAAGTACATATACACCTGCGCGGTTGTCGAGAGTCTTGGACATTACTCTGTCACCATTTGTAATGAACTCACCGACAAATTGTGCAGTATCTCCTACAGATACCATTTTTTCTGCATCTTGTTTATCCTTTGCACCGATATCTATAAAAAGATTTTTGATTTTGATATCCTTTACTGCGTCAAGTTTTTCTTCAAATGATATCACACCCGTAACACCGTTTGAAAACCTCACCCTCTGATAAAGAGCGTATATGGGATCTACCCACCCTATTGGTGAAAATCTTAAAAAACCTTTATCGTCAATGTATGTTATCATAAGGCCAATCTCATCGGCGTGGGCAGAAAACATAATCTTCTTTCCCCTGCCTTCTTTTCTCACTACAAGATTGCCCAGAGTATCTTTATATACACTGTCGGCATAGTCTTTTATCTCTTCAAAGATAATATCACAGATTGTATCCTCACACCCTGATGGAGAAAATGTTTCTGTAAGTTTCTTAAGAAAATCCATTATTTCAGCACCTCTTTTCTTCTTGGCTGATAAGTCGAAATATTTTTTAGTACACATTTAAAAAGTTTTATATAACTGTCAATATCCCTTGTATCTGCTACACTTACGGGAGAATGGATATATCTCAAAGGAAGTGATATAACACTTGTTTCACATCCTGATGCTGAATATGCTATAGCACCTGCATCGTTTCCTCCTGCGTGAGTTTTCTTTATCTGATAAGGAATATTATTCTCTTTTGCAAGATTCATAATAAAGCCGTTAAGACTTCTGTTGGATATGGATGCGCCGTCCATTACGGAAAGCGAAGGACCGTCGCCTTGTCTTGTAACTTCGGTGGCTTCTGTGGAAAATGGCACATCTGCCGCATTTGTACCTTCAAGCACAATTCCCACATCTGCCTTCAGTCTGTGAGCAAGGACTCTTGCTCCTCTGAGTCCCACTTCTTCCTGAACACTGAAAGAAAAAACAATGTCTTCTTCATATTCTTCCTTTACGGCTTCCATAAGAGCATAACATCCGATACGGTCATCAAGGGCTTTTGCCTTGATTTTTGTATTGCCGAATTTACGGTACTTTGAATCAAAGGATACATAATCTCCCAATGATACTTTTTTCATAGCGTCATCTTTATCCTTTGCACCGATATCAATATACATATCCTTCTGTCTGATAACGGTTTTTCTGGATTCCTTTGACTGAAGATGTACGGCTTTTATGCCGATTACACCGGGGATTTTTTCTTCTCCCACAAGAACTTTTTTGGAAAGAAGTATTCGGGGATCAATCCCGCCTACAGGTTTGAATTTCAGAAATCCGTTGTCACATATTTCGGAAATAATAAATCCCACTTCGTCCATATGGGCACACACCAAAACGGTTTTGCCTGATGGATTTGTGCCTTTTTTTACGGCTATGATATTTCCCATTGTATCAACGGTTATATTGTCCGTATAAGGTGATATACTGTCTATGATAAATTCTCTTACTCTGTGTTCGTTTCCCGATACACCGTCTAAATTGCAAAGAGTTTCTAACACAACCCATCACCTGCCTTATCGAGGGATTTCAAGAATGTATTTACTGCA
>JAZSJF010000367.1:0-7591 GCA_045534195.1 Clostridia bacterium
ATGTTATAACCGGTGTGTATCAGCCTACAAACGGAAGAGTTTGTTTCAATGATGAACCAATTATTGAAAACTTCCCCAAATCAAAGATGAAGAAACTCTATGCGGGAGAAAATAATGGTATGTATAAGAATACTATTATAAAGACACCCGATCAGATTACAAAACTGGGTATGGCAAGAACTTTTCAGAATATCAAACTTTTTAAGAGTATGACAGTTTTTGAAAATGTACTTGTTGCAAAACATCTGAGAAAAACAAGTAATGTTTTTTCTGCCGTATTCAGATTAAATTCAAAAGAAGAAAAGAAAATGAGAGAAGAAACACTGGAACTTCTCAGACTTCTTGACCTTGAAGATGTAAAGGATGAACTTGCCACATCACTTCCATACGGTAAGCAAAGACATCTTGAGATTGCAAGAGCACTTGCCACAAATCCGTCACTTCTTTTGCTTGACGAACCTGCGGCAGGTATGAATCCTCAGGAAACAGAAGAACTCACTGCATTCATCCGCCGTATAAGAAAGGATTTCAATCTGACTATCCTTCTTATCGAGCATCATATGAATCTTGTAATGGATATTTCCGACCGTATCTATGTAATTGATTTCGGAAAGCATATTGCAGACGGTACTCCGGAAACTGTAAGTAATAATCCTCGGGTTATCGAGGCATATCTGGGGGTGAGTGAGGATGCTTAAAATCAATAATCTTAACATTACCTATGGCGGTATAAACGCTGTGCGTGATGTGTCATTTGAAGTAGAAGAAGGCTCTATAGTTACTCTTGTAGGTGCCAATGGTGCAGGCAAAAGTTCTATTCTTCGTTCTATTGCAGGTGTGGTAACACCAAAGAGCGGAAGTATAGAATTTATGGGTGAGGATATAACGGGACTTTCTGCAGAAAAGGTAGTTAAGAACGGTATCACACTTGTACCTGAAGGCAGAAGAATATTCCCTGACCTTACAGTACTGGAGAATATCCGTATCGGTGCATACTTAAGAAAAGACTCACTTGATGATGATATAAAATGGGTATATGACCTGTTTCCGAGACTCAAGGAGCGTTCCTGGCAGATGGCGGGTACACTTTCAGGCGGAGAACAACAAATGCTTGCGGTTGCAAGAGCGTTGATGAGCAGACCGAAACTTATGATGATGGATGAGCCATCCCTTGGTCTTGCACCTCTTATTGTAAGGGATATATTCTCCATTATAAAAGAGATTAACAAAAACGGTGTGACAATACTTCTTATTGAGCAGAATGCCAATATGGCTCTCAAAACTGCGGATATAGGCTATGTTCTTGAAACAGGCAGAATCAGTCTTTCGGGAACCGGTGAAGAACTTCTTTCCAATGAGGAAGTAAAAAAGGCATATCTGGGCAAATAATCCTTAATCGGATTGATTATCAGGACAGATGTTTTAAATAAAAGATTTTTTGGGGACCAGATGCCATCATTCCCGTTTGCTATAGGTCGATGAGGGCATTTACTCCCACATTTATTTTTGATTTATTATCAGAAGGGGACTGTTATGAACAAAACTGAATTTTTTCCTGACGGAAGTATAATATCCGAATGGTTTTATGAAGATAGAAAAGTGAATCTTGATGATTTTGAAAATAAATATTATATCACAGATTTCGGTGCAAAAAACGATGGCAAAGTGTATACCCGTGAAATCCAGTCTGCCATTGATAAGGCGGCGGAAAGAGGCGGCGTCGTGATTGTTCCGGAGGGTGAATATATATCGGGGGCTTTGTTTTTTAAGGAAGGTGTGAGTTTCTGTATAGATGAAGGAGCCGTATTGAAGGGAAGTGACGATATATCGGATTACCCCGTTATGGATACCAGAATTGAAGGGGAGAACTGTGTGTATTATCCTGCACTTATAAATGCAGATAATGTATCGGGTTTCAGACTGTTCGGCAAAGGTACTGTTGACGGAAACGGCCTTAAATCCTGGAAGGCTTTCTGGCAGAGAAGACAGTGGAATCCCGATTGTACAAATAAAGACGAACAACGGCCAAGACTTATATATGTGTCCAATTCATCGGATGTGGTCATTGAGGGTGTTAATCTTAAGAATTCTCATTTCTGGACAACACATTTTTACAATTCAGCCAGAGTTACAGTATCCGACTGCCGCATAACATCCATGCGCGAACCGATAAAGGCACCAAGCACAGATGCAATAGATGTGGATAAGTGTTCTGATGTACTTATAAAAGGGTGCTATTTCGATGTAAACGATGACGGTGTTGCACTTAAAGGCGGTAAGGGCCCCTGGGCAGATACACTTGCGGAAAACGGTATTAATGAAAGAATTATAATCGAAAACTGCACATTTAAGTTTTGTCACGGATGTCTTACCTGCGGTTCTGAAGCAATACATAATAAAAATATTATTGTGAGAAATTCAGTCTGTCAGGGACCTGCTACACTTTTGTGGCTTAAGATGAGAATGGATACACCTCAGCACTATGAATACATAAGGATAGAGGGTATTAGCGGTGAAACAGAAAGAATGATAAGTCTTTATAACTGGAATCAGTTTTTTGACCTTAAGGGAAGAGAAGATATTCCTATGTCCTATGCAGATCATATTGAATTTTGCCGTTGTAATCTTAAGTGCAAAAATTACTTTGATGTATCGAGAAATGATGAATGTTACAGGGTATCTGATGTGGTGTTTAAGGACCTTGAAATACAAACGGATAAAGATTATTTTGAAGAAGGAATAATAGATAATCTTCAAATGATAAATACAAAAATCAATGTTTCTGAATAATAATCGGAGGTATAACATGAATATAGGTACTGCTGTAAAATATTTTGACAAGGCTTTCGGCAAATACATAAAAACCTTTCATATTCACGATAATAAATCGAAACTATGAATTATTTTGATTGAAACTTGTAAAAATGTAATTTAATTCAGGAAATAATATAAAAAAATGCAAAAAAATGCAATTTACGGGACTAAATCTTGCAAAAAGCACTTTACAAATCAGAAAAACTATAGTATAATAACTGCATAGTATTAAAAATGGATGAGGAGGAATTTTTATGAAAAAATTACTTTCACTTGTTCTTGTGTTGGCACTTATGCTTTCATTTGCAGCATGTACTTCTACAGGAACAACAAAACTTACAATGGGTACAGGCGGTACAGCAGGTACATATTACGGTTACGGCGGTGTGCTCAGCCAGTATATGATCAACAATGCAGGTATTGATGTAAATGTTGTATCTACAGACGGTTCAAAGGCAAATATTCAGGGTATTGATGCAGGCGACTATCAGCTTGGTACAGTACAGTCTGATGTTATGAGTTATGCATGGGCAGGTACACGTTCTTTCGAAACAGAAGGAAAGATTGAATCTTTCAGAACAGTTGCAGGTCTTTATGCAGAAGCAGTTCAGCTTATCACAATGGACAAATCCATTAAGTCAGTTGCAGACCTTAAGGGTAAGAGCGTTTCTATCGGTGCTCCCGGTTCAGGTGTTTACTTCAATGCTATAGATGTTCTTACTGCAGCAGGTCTTACAGAAGAAGACATCAAGGCTCAGTATCAGTCATTTGCAGACAGTGCAGATGCTTTGAAGGATGGTAAGATTGATGCAGCATTTATTGTTGCAGGACCTCCTACACCGGCTATTACAGAACTTTGCACATCATCAGATGCATATCTTGTTCCTATTGACGGCGATGTAGCAGCAAAACTTATTGCAGATTGTCCGTTCTACACAGAACATAAGATTCCTGCAGGCACATACAAAGGTCAGGAAGAAGATGTAACAACAGTTACAGTTAAGGCTACTTTGATTGTTTCAAAGGATATTTCAGAAGATGATGTATATAAACTTACAAAAGCAGTATTTGACAACATCGATGCAATTACAAAAGAAAATGCAAAGGGTGCAGAACTCAGTATCGAAAATGCTACAGACGGTATGACCGTACCGTTCCATCCTGGTGCTGCAAAATACTTTGCAGAAAAAGGCGTTACAGTAGCAGTTGAATAATCAGATTATTTATTATCGGGACTGTAAAGACATTTTACAGTCCCATAATTTTGTGAGGTGATATATGTTGTTTAAGAAAAATCAAAAAGTAAATACAAATGAGCATATGGACCTTGATGCGGTAATGAAAAAGTTTGACAGAGAGTCAAATGTAAGATTGTGGGAAGGAAAACCAAAAGTTTTTGTAAGTATTATTCTTGTTGCCTTTTCACTTTTTTGTATGTATGTGACACTTTTTGCAAATCTTTTGGAGGAAGTTCGTCTTACTTCATTTGTTGCTTTCATCATTTTTATCGGTTATCTTGTTTATCCTGCAAAAAAAGGTGTTCAGAAAGTAAACTATATGCCATGGTATGATATAGTTCTTATGGGTCTTGGTACATTGGCATTTCTTTATTATATGTTTAATGCGAAAGCCATTATCCAGCAGGGTGCTAAGTTTGAATGGTACCAGATAGTAATAGGTATTATCGGAATAATCTCAGTGGGAGAACTTTGCAGAAGAAGTGTTGGTCTTCCGATTATTATAGTTGCAAGTTGTTTCATTGTATATGCTCTTATTTGGGGGCTGAGAAATCCTACTGTCTGGGGAAGAACAAACTATGTGGTAAGAAGTCTTTTTTACGGTAAAGAAGGTATCCTTTCCACACCAATCAATGTATGCTCCAAGTTTATTGTGGTGTTTATTATCTTCGGTGCTTTTCTTGAGAGAACGGGCATTGCAGATTTCTTTATTCAGATAAGTAATTCAGTTGTAGGCGGATTTTCAGGCGGACCTGCAAAGGTTGCGGTAGTAGTAAGTGCTATGGAAGGTATGGTTTCCGGTTCTTCTGTTGCAAATACAGTTGGTTCCGGTTCTGTTACAATCCCTCTTATGAAAAGAACAGGCTACAAATCGGAATTTGCTGCAGCGGCAGAAGCATCTGCATCTACCGGCGGACAGATAATGCCGCCGATTATGGGTGCTGCGGCATTCCTTATGGCAGACTATGTAGGTGTGCCTTACAGTACAATAGTTGTGTGTGCAATCCTTCCTGCAATACTTTATTTCGCAGGTGTATTCATTGCAGTTCATCTTGAGGCGAAGAAGGAAGGCTTAAGAGGACTTTCCAGAGAAGAAAGACCGAGATTTCTCCCTCTTCTCAAGAAGACATATCTTCTTTTACCACTCATCGTTCTTGTATACCTTGTAGGTACAAGTACACGTTCTATCCAGTATGCGGCTGCAATTGCAATTGTTATAGCAATTATTGTAGGTTTGTTTAACAAAGATGACAGAATTTCCTTCAAACGAATTTTTGAAGCATTGTCCGCAGGCGGTCAGGGTATGATTGCAGTTGCGGCGGCGTGCGGTGTAGCAGGTATCATTGCGGGTACTATCACAATGACAGGTCTTGCAAATATTATGATCAACGGTATTGTTGCACTGGCAGGAAATCAGATTATAATTGCACTTTTCCTTACAATGCTTTGTTGTATTGTTCTCGGTATGGGTGTACCGACTACTGCTAACTACTGTATTATGGCGGCTACATGTGCACCTATCCTTGTGAGAATGGGTGTACCGCAGATTGCGGCACATTTCTTTGTGTTCTATTTCGGTATAGTGGCAGACCTTACACCGCCTGTTGCCCTTGCGGCTTATGCAGGTGCGGCTATTGCCCAGGCAAATCCTATGAAGACTGCTCTCACATCTACCAAACTTGCAATCGGTGCATTTATAGTACCATATGTGTTTGCACTTAATCCTGCACTTCTGTTTATAGATACTTCATTTGGTGCGGTAGTTCTTATCACAATTACTTCATTGGTTGGTATCTACGCAGTGGCGGCATCGCTTCAGGGATATCTCATTCACGATATGAAATGGTTTGAGAGAATCCCGAGCCTTGTGGGCGGACTTCTTCTCATATATCCCGGTGCTACAACTGATATAATAGGCTTATGTATTATTGCCGCAGTTGTATTGGTACAGATTATTACGAATAAGAAAAAATAATAATTTTTATCAGATTTATGATGAAAAAACACCTCAATGAAGTCATTGAGGTGTTTTTATCTTATGAGTATTAATTATCTTCCATTTATTGCCATTCCCACTATGGGCATATCGTATTCTGCAACAATAAGTTTGTGGCATTCAAGTTTGTCCACTTTGAATTTGATATATCCGTTACCCTTTGCAAAAGGGATTTCCTCATTTGTGATACCGTCATACAGTTTGGTTATATCTTCCGTTATATTGATTTTTACATCAATGTTATAAACAGGGCATATATCTTCGATTATTTCATATTTACCTCTTTTTACCGGAGATACATAGAGAAGATTGAGATTGTACCTTCTTTTGTCCGGTTGATGAATGAGGGTAACTCTTCCTTGAGAGTATATGTCTGTTTCCACTACAGGTGTGAATCCGAGAATTTCTATGGCTTTTGTGAAATAGTTTTTATGAAATACACATCCTGCATCCTTGTAAGAGGAGGGGATATCATTTGCCATATAAATGATGTTGTCTTTTTTTATCATTGCAGGGTATTTTTTTGCATTTTTGTCATAAGGTGTATTTCTGTGACTGCAGTAATGTCCGTATGTTCTTGAAAAGTAAGGAGGTAAACATTCTGCAATTATTTCTCCCTCAATATTTCTTACAATATTTCCCGGGTTATAGATAAGAAACGGAGTCTTTGGTATGTTGTCATATTCATCGCACATAAGGATATAATCTCTGTCAAATTTTGCTTCTGACACAAATTCAACACCTGTATTTATCTGAAATTTGTTATCTTTTATAAGACTGTGTCCCGATATTATTACTTTCTTTCCCAAACTGATATAGTCATTGAGTTTGTTTACTTCATCATCGGTAAGTATAACTCCGTCAGGAAATATGATAAGATCAAATTCGTCAAAATTCCCGTTGTGAATTATTCTGAAATCAAGTTGGTTTTCAAGAAGGATGTTTGAAAGACCTGTATTTGCATTTCTGTTGGGCGAAAGATATACGCCGATATTTGCAGTATTTTTTCCGTTGTGGCAAAAAGGCTCAAGTTTTTTGTAGTAAGAAAAAGCATATCCTATGTTTTCGTAAGTCTGTTTATCAAGCATTCCGTCAGGATGCATCTGATCGCCTACTGATATTGCCGCTGCGTACATAGCCATTGATGCCGCTTCTGCTCTGAGTGCTTCTTTTGTTTTGAATCCGCCGAACTCTCCCCAGTCGGTATGAAATTTGCCTGTCATACCCATATAGAATGAGCCGGTGTTTTCAAAGTATTTGGCATTGAGAGCCATTTTGTCATATCCGCCCCAGGCAGTAGGAAGGTCCTCTATTTCGTAGTGCGTTTCATAAGGGTGAATGTGGGGTGCATATATATTCGCACCGCCGGAATTAAAAAACAGTGTTGCATCAGGATTGTTTTTGTCAAGGATTTCCCGTATTTTTGTCATAAATTCATAGTGAGTATCATCATAGTATTTCTGAGCATCATCCTTATTGTCAGGATCAAGTCCTCTCTTTTTCATACCTTTTATGCATTCGTCACAATAACACGGTCCCCCTA
>JAZSJF010000106.1:0-6921 GCA_045534195.1 Clostridia bacterium
CGGAAGTATTCTTACAGAGATTGATGATATCAATCGTAGAAGAGAAGAACTTACCAAAGAAATTGCCGCTTTTGAACAGCAGACCGGGGAAATAAGAAAAGAACTCTCGAAGGATGAAGCAGAGTATGAATCTCAACTTAAAAAAGTGAAGGAAGCGGAGGATACCTTTGCTGACAGAAGAGTAGAACTGGGTAATGCTTCAAAAGACAGAGAAGTAATAGAAATCAGAATGGCAAATCTTGTTACAGAACTTAATGACGCCAGGGAATCTGTTATCAGAAAGAAAAATGAAATTGAGGCTATCAAAGAAGAAAATGTCCGTATAGCAGAAGAGATAGAAAAAATCTCAGGCGGTATGAACAATGCAAAGACAAACTTCTCAGAACTCACTGAAAAGATTGCAGAAATGGAGGAGGCATATAACAAATCCATTGAAACAACAAGAGATATACAGAATCAGGCAAAAGAAAAGCAGGATGAGGTGTTTGTATTAGGTCAGGAAGTTACCCGTTGCGAAAACAAAGTGGCAAAAATCACATCCGATACAGAAACCGTTATCAATAAACTCTGGGATGATTATGAAGTCACACCGGGCGAAGCAGAAAACTACCGTACACCTATAGAAAGTATGCAGTCGGCAATAAGAGAAGCCGCATCTATCAAACGGGAAATCAAGGAACTGGGCAATATCAACCTTGATTCTATAGAAGAGTACAAAGTTGTGAAAGAAAGACACGAATTTCTTTCCAATCAGGAGGCAGACCTTTCTCAGGCGAAATCCGATCTTCTCAAAGTTATTGATGAGATGCAGACTATTATGAAAGAACGTTTCAGTGAAACATTTGAAAAAATTAAAGTTAGTTTCAACGAAACATTCTCCGAACTCTTTGGCGGCGGTGTGGCAAAACTTTCCTTTGCAGATGAGTCAAATATTCTGGAGAGCGGCATAGAAATTGAGGTTCAGCCTCCGGGTAAGAAACTGCAGAACCTTACACTTCTTTCGGGTGGTGAAAGAGCATTCTCTGCAATTGCACTTCTCTTTGCAGTAATCAAAATCACACCGACACCATTCTGTCTTCTTGACGAGGTTGAAGCGGCACTTGATGAAGTAAATGTGTACAAGTTTGCAGATTATGCAAGAAGATATTCAGAAAACACACAGTTCCTTATTGTTACTCACCGTAGAGGTACTATGGAAAATGCCGACATTATGTACGGTGTGACAATGCAGGAAAAAGGTGTATCAAAGATACTTAAACTCAAATTCGAAGACCTGGAGGACTACGATGTTTAATTCATTTAAAGAAAAATTAAAAAAAGGCCTTGAAAAAACCCGCGAATCTTTTTCAACAAAAGTAGATAATGTATTCAAAATGTTCAAAAAAGTGGATGAAGAACTTTTTGAAGAACTGGAAGAAGCACTTATCAGTGCAGATGTGGGTGTGGAAACATCACTTTATATAATTGATGAATTAAGAAAAAAAGTTAAGGAAAAGCACTTTACCGAAGCAGATGAAGTAAAGACTGAAATCAAGGGGATTATTTCAGATATCCTTACTTCTGTTGATTCCAAAATGAACATTTCGTCCACACCTTCCGTTATAATGGTAATCGGTGTGAACGGCGTGGGAAAAACCACTTCTATAGGAAAAATGGCGGCAAATTACAAGGCTCAGGGAAAGAAAGTAATCCTGGGTGCAGGTGATACCTTCAGAGCCGCAGCCATTGACCAGTTGGCAGTATGGGCAGACAGAGCAGGAGTGGATATTGTCAGACACGAAGAAGGTTCAGATCCCGGTGCGGTAATGTTTGACACAATTGCCGCAGCCAAGAAACGCGGAGCAGACCTTATTATATTTGATACTGCAGGCAGACTTCACAATAAGAAAAATCTTATGGACGAACTCAAAAAAATCTATAAGATTATAGAAAGAGAACTTCCTGATGCATCAAAAGAAGTACTTCTTGTACTTGATGCAACTACAGGACAGAATGCTATAAATCAGGCTCATCAGTTTGGCGAAGCAACAGATATTACCGGTATCGTTCTTACCAAACTTGACGGCACTGCAAAAGGCGGTATTGTAATCGCAATTGCTCACGAGCAGAATATTCCTGTTAAGTTTGTGGGAGTAGGGGAAGCAGTTGACGATCTGGAGCCCTTTGTTGCAGCAGATTTTGCATCTGCTCTTATTCCTGATGATGAATCGGAATAATAATTTGCAAAAACACCTGTCAGATTTTTTTGATCTGACAGGTGCTTTTTGTTTGCATAATTTTTTGTAATTTAAAAATTTTATAATTCTATTGTAACAGTTTCACCGGATTTGACACAGTAGTGTTTCGCCTTTTCAAGAGGATAACCCACTCTGAAATAAATATCATATGCAGTAGGGTTGAATATATATTTCATATCCACGCTCATTTCGAGTTTTTTGTAAGCGTCATAATACTCTACAAATTCGATATTTGTACAGTACCATATATCTTCTTTTCCTGACATTTTTTGCAAAAATTCATCCATCATATCCCAGTTGTTATCTTTATCAAATTCATAAGAATGTCCCCACACATAAAAGAACTTTGGGTCCTTTTTAGTTTGTAAGTTGAGAAATTCATCTGCAAGTTGCATAAGGTCCGGGTGATTGTGATGACAGGTTGGGATCATTCTGTAAAGGTTTTCAGGAAGCTCGAAACCAAGAGAAGATTTCGGCCCTCTGCAGTATTTGATATTGCATATCTTCATTGCTTCGATAAGGTCATCTGTAACATCATTATATGGACTAACCATACCGAAGATCGGTTTTTCAAATATTCTTTCAAGTTCTCTTCTGTCTTCAAGTATTTCCATTGCAGCAGTACCTGTAGCAAGATGTCCGAGAAATGAATGATATTTTCCGTGTACAGCAGCTTCAAACAACGGATTGGAAAAGAGATTCTTACATTGCTGTTCGTTGAGTCTTCTTTCATTTCCGTGAAGAATGTGATTGGAATTCAAATTGAAAGTTCCTTTGATATTGTATTTTTTCATAAGGTCTGTAAGTCTTATATCATCTACAAATCCGTCATCATAACTTAAACTGAATGCCTTTGGCTTGTTTCCCGGAAATTCCATAAACAATGCTTTATACATTTTATTCACTCCTCAAAGTAAACTATTTTTATAAAATATAACATAATTGTATATAAAAGTCAACAAAGTAAATGTATGAAAAATCATCCATATTTTGATTGTTGATATACTTTCGTATATATGTTAGGATATACTCAACGGTTGAGGTGAGCAGAATATTTCGGACATGGTATTCTGTGCCTTGGCTGATTTCTTTAAATTCACCCGAGGGGGTTGGGTGTAAACTATAAGGAGGAAGAATAAATGTCAATGTTCAAAAAAATCACATCATCAATTGTTGCAACTGCTATGACGCTGTCAGTTTTCTTTACATCAGCGTTTGCTTCACTTCCTACCGACATTATAAACACGGACTATAAAGATACAGTATCACTTCTTTCAGTATTGGATATTATGGTTGGAGATAAAGACACAGGAATGTTCAGACCGGATGATACAATTATAAGATCAGAGGCTGCAAGAGTTGCTATATCTGCTCTCGGACTTCAGAAGGTGGCTTCATCTACAAGCGGTACTACAAAGTATACAGATGTACCCGAAGGTCACTGGGCAACAGGTTATATAAATGTTGCTACTCAGCAGGGTATGGTAATTGGTGACGATGTAGGCACATTCAGACCTGACTCAGATATTTCTTATCAGGAAATGGTTACAATTATGGTAAGAGCCCTTGGCTATGAGCCTATGGCAAAATCAAAGGGCGGCTATCCTACAGGATACCTTGTGACTGCGTCAAACATCGGTCTTACAGACGATGTGTCAGGCGTTGCATCAGAAGGTATTACAAGAGGAAATGTTGCAAAACTCGTGTTCAATGCTCTTACAATCAATATGATGGAGCAGAAGGGTTTTGGTCAGGATATAAATTATGAAATAGGTGACAACACCCTTTTGGAAGATTATCTTGATGTAATCAAAGTAACAGGTCAGGTGCAGGCAGTAGGTCTTTCTGCTCTTGACGGTGCATCATCATTGGAAGAAAACAAGATTATGATTGGCGACAAGGTTTACAAAACAGGTGATGCAGATGTAAGACAGATACTTGGCTTCAATGTAGATGCTTATGTTACAAATTCCAAGAATGCTTCCGACAGAACACTTCTTGTTGCAATTCCTGTTGAAGGCGAAAATGAGGTAGTATCCGTAAATGCAGAAAATATCGAAGAAATCGTTAAATCACCATCTGTATATATCAGATACTGGCTTGACAAAGAAACAGACAAAAATACAAAGAAAGCAAACATTTCATCTTCTGCAAAGGTACTCTACAACGGTAAAGTAGGTACAATGGATGATGTTGACTTTATCACAGACGGTGCAATCACACTTCTTGACTCCGATGCAAATGGTGATTATGATGTTGTATTTGTAAACGAAACAACAAACTATGTTGTGGAAGAAGTCGTAGAAAACACTCACAAGATTGTAGATAAATACGGCAATCCTACACTTGTACTTGATCCTGAAGACACAAGCATCCAGTTCTCAATCAACAAAGGTTCAGAAAAGATAACACTCAAAGACCTTAAAGAGTGGGATGTCCTCACTGTGACAAAATCCAAAGACGGGGATTTCATATATATCGAAGTTTCAAATGAAAAGGTTTCCGGCTCGGTAACAGAAAAAGATGACGAAAAGGTATATATCGGCGGTACAGGTTACAAGATTGCATCCAACTACCAGAGCGCAATCAGTCTTAATGACAAAGGTACCTTCTATCTTGATGTTCATTCAAAGATTGCTGCAGTAGATGCAGAAAGCACTGTAAGTGAAAACTATGCATACCTTAACGAAATCGAGATGACAAATAACCTTAATAAGACATTTGATGTGGAATTGTTCACAAAAGACGGAGAGGTTAAAAACTATACTTCTCACACAAAAATCAAAGTAAACGGCTCTGCAAACCTTACTGCTCTTGAAGCAAAAGAAGCAATCGGCGGCAGAGGACAACTTATCACATTTGAACTCAATTCAGAGGGCAAGATAAACAAGATTACAACTGCAACCGACACTTCAGGTGCTATTGATGAAGACAATTTCTCAAAGAACCTTTCAATTGACGGTGCAGTGTTCAAAAAATCATCATCCAAACTTACCGGCAACGGCAAGAGCATAACTGTTGGCAAAGATACAATTGTGTTTGATATTCCGGAAGGTTCAACAAAAACAACTGACTACAAAATCGGTAACAGCAGTTATTTTGTAAATGATGATGAATATGATGTTATTGCATTTGATATGAAAGAAGACCTTACAGCATCTGTAATTATGGTAACAAGTTCCAACGGTGAAGCGGATGAGGCATCTTCAATACTTGTAGTAGATAAGATTACAAAGGTAGAAGATGAAGACGGAAACACCGTAGAAAAACTTTATGCTTACCAGGACGGCAAACTTGTAACATTGGTTACAGAAGAAGAGGATATTCTTGTAAAAACTTCAGAAAGCGGAGAAGTATCTCTTAAACAGGGTGATATTATCCAGGTAAGACTCAATGCATCAGGTAAGATTGAGAAGATAAGCCTTGTATTTGATATATCTTCAAAGGCAGAAGAAAAGACAAATGTAATATCAGAAGATTCTGTGACTTACTACGGTAAGGTTGTCAAGAAATTCTCTGACTCATTCAACCATCAGGTTGCAGGGGGAGAAGTAATGAACTTCAAGGTTGGCAATGCCAATATCTACAGAGTAGATACAACCAAAAATACAAAGCAGATTACCGTAGGCGATATCGGTGATATCCAGAAATACGACGAATCAGCACCTGAACTTGTATTTGTAAGAGTGTATGAGGACGAAGTAAAGGATATTATTGTTGTGAAATAATCTGAAATTTTGTCAATAAAAACAGCAGAGTGTTCAAATAGAACACTCTGCGTTTTATTGATATAATTCATCTTTTGTCCAGTATACAATGTTGGAGTCAATGTACTCCCATATTTTTCTGTAATCATCCTGATTTCTGATTATATGGTCGTAGGACATTCTTTGCCATATATTTTCTTTGAATTCTCTGTTTGAGAATCTTTTGAATGTTGAAATAAATTTCGCTATGTGAGAATTTGTAGGGGATGGCGTCCCCGACATCCCACTGGTGATGTCATCATCGGTGGCAGAAATTGTAAGAAGAAGGTGTATGTGATTTGGCATAATTACATATTTATCTACTGATATATGGTTGTAAAAATCATTCATTTCACATATTATCCGGTCAGATGTTTTGCCATAATGTGTCAGTTTGTTTTCAGGGACGTCGAGGACGCCGTCCCCTACAATTATCTTTGAAAGTATGGACTTTCTGTCTTTTGTACATATTGTGATAAAATATGATCCCGGAGATGAATAGTCATATGCTTTCAGTCTTGTTGGTTTTCTATCTGGTCTTTTCATAAGTTTTCCTCTTAAGAAGTAGATATATTGTGTGGATAAATGAAATCATTTATAAATGTATCCGATTGAGAATTTGTAGGGGATGGTGTCCCCGACATCCCAATGCTTTAATACATTACATATTCATAGACTCATATACTTCATCAGCATATCTTACACCTTCCATGGCATCTTTGGCATACTTATCTGCACCCATTTTTTCTGCATATTCAAGGTTTAAGACTGCACCGCCGGTTATTATTTTGCACTGAGGTGCTTTTTCTCTTATCAGTCTTACGGTTTCTTCCATTGCAGGTATTGTGGTAGTCATAAGAGCACTGAGTCCCACTATAGGAGCATTGTTTTTTATAACACAATCAAGTATTTCCTGAGGTTCAACATCTTTACCAAGG
>JAZSJF010000291.1:0-2780 GCA_045534195.1 Clostridia bacterium
ATTATGCCTCCTTTTAATCGTTTTTTATTATATCACATTTTTTATTTTTACGCAAATTCCTATAAAGTAAAAAAAGCGTATCTTGAAAGACGAATTACCATCAATCAAGATACGCTTATTTTATCTGGATTTCGTTTTAACCTTGAAGTTTACTGCGATTATTCCTGTGCATACAAGTAAAAGACTTAAAATATATTTAAGATTGAATATATTTTCCTTAAGCAATATTCCCGAGAAGATTGCTCCCGATACAGGAATAAGAAAATTGAATATGCTCAAATCTCCTATTGGATAATTCTTTACAAGTGTACACCATAGAGTAGTTGCAAATGATGATACAAATATAAGATACATAAGTGCTAAACACCCCGAAAAGGTAACTTCTATCCCTCCGTTATAACCTGAAAATCCAACTATTATAAGCAGAAGTCCTCCTATAAGAAGATTGTAGGCTGTGGAAACAAAACTTGAAATGCTCTTTGTAACCTTCTTGTTTATCACAGAACCGAGTACAAACATAAATGATGAAACAAACACAAATCCCTCTCCCGTAAATGTAAATCCTTTAGCACTCAACCCCGATACACACACCATAAATACTCCCGCGAAGCCTATGATACTTCCGATGCCTTTTGTAAGGGTAATTTTGTCATCCTTATATATAAAGTGAGCAAGGACTATAGATATAAATACCGATGATGATGTGAGAAGTGTACTTACTGTGCCCGGCACATTTGATACACCGATATAGAAGAACAGATATTGAAGAAAAATGTATACTACACCAAGAAGAACAACATCAAGAGCATTTTGTTTTTTGAATGAAGGAAGTTTCTTTTCATACAGAGATGTAAATATAAATACTGCTACCCCTGCCGAAAAAAACCTTATCCCTGCATATAATATGGAAGAAAATATATCGCCTTCCATACCAAAAAGGTCATATCCAAGTTTGATTGCAGGTATGGCACTTCCAAAAAGGATATTGCAAAGGGCTGCAAGTATCATAATCTTTATCGGCAATCTTTTCATACTTATCCTCTTTTCTTCTGAATACAACTCTGTATGTATAATACAGTTGTTTTTTTGTTTAAATAATTTACCTAATAATACTATCACAAATATATATCCTTTTCAAGTAAAACAAATGAAATATATTTCGTTTTACATTTTTGTAACATTGATTGATTTTTGATTGTTCTTGTGATATAATCAACACATATATAAGTAAAAACCATATTAATCCACAATTATAAATCATTTTATGATTGTATATTGAGTGTTTATTGATTGGAAGTGGAATTTATGCCCTTTTATGAAAGAGAAGAAAAACTATTGAGCCTTTTGTCCTGTGACCGTCTTACAACAGTGGATGAAATATGCGAAAAACTCTATATAAGTAAGCCAACAGTAAGACGCGACCTTGAAAAACTTTCCAAAAAAGGCCTTATAAAAAGAACTCACGGTGGAGCATATCTTACGAAATCCCATAATATAAAAAATGAACCCTTCAGACTGAAAGAGCAGTCTGATGATGATGCAAATTCTGTTATATCCAAAAAAGCATCAGAACATATTCAGGACGGATTTGTAATAATGCTTGACAGTTCAGACAGTGCATTCGCAATCATCCCTCATCTTCCTGATTTTAAGGATATACTGGTGATTACAAACAGTGCAAAGGCTTCATTTGTACTGGGGCAAATGGGAATCCCCAACATCTCTGCAGGAGGGAAAATGAACACCGACACCTTTTCTTACACAGGAGAAACTGCCGTAAACACCATAAAGAAATACAACGCGGATATCTGCTTCATCTCTGCAATGGGTATAACTCCCGACGGATATCTTACCGATAATTGCGAAGACGAAAACTCCGTAAAATATACCATGATAAAGAAATCAAGAAAAAAGATACTTCTCTCAGAATCAAACAGATTTGACAAAACATATTTTAATAATCTGTGCCACATATCAGAATTTGATGAAATAATAAGCGAATATAAACTACCTGAAAAATTTAGAGAAATGAAACAAAGTAAATAACACAAAACGAACCAAAGTGGTAATTGCTTTGGTTCGCTTTGTATCATTCTTTATATACCAATTCTGATTCACACATTGGTTTCATAGAAACCATATCATAAATCCACATAAGTTTTGCATAGGAATACTCAGATTCTTCTGTAATCTCTGTTTCAATTCTTGATTGTGCATCATATGTTACTATCTGTTTCAACTTATCATCGTCATCATATAACGCTACAACCACCCTGCCTGTGTAATCATCATACTCGTAATCATCTGTTCTTAATCTTACCAGATCTGAGAATATTTCCACTCTTACTATTTTAGTTACGGTCGTATCGCCGCTGTTACCACCGGTACTGCCACCGCCACCCCCACCTGTACCCGGAGACGGGGTTGTAATTTCCTCCTGACTGATTATTTCTTCACAGTATTCACATCTTATCACAAGATAGTTTCCTTCGTGATGTGGGGGCATCGGAATATGATCCGACAAAGGTGTATTATCCGTTATATATTCATCTCCGCACATAGTACAGAAGTTTATTGTATATCCTTCTTCCTTACAGGTGGGTGATATTACATCTTTTTCATATATACAAACTCCTGTAGCAGGAATATATATTTCTTCAAGCATACTCTCCTCATTAATACAGATAAGAACTTTTACTCCATCCCTTTTACATGTGGGTTCTTCTGCTATCTGCCAATATGAATTTGTCTCATCGTGTCCGACAGCATCTATAAATTCA
>JAZSJF010000282.1:0-6551 GCA_045534195.1 Clostridia bacterium
AAGAAACCGACAGGCTTATCAAATCCGAAAAGATGTTTCAGTTCTGCGATGAAATGGGCTATATAGTATTGTGTCTTGTGGCATAGCATTTGTCTTATGAAGAAATCGCCGAATCCCTTTTCTGTTCACTTAATACTGTTAAATACAGAGTGAAAAAGCTTAAAGAAAGTTGTAATTGTCAGTCAAGAAGCCAACTTGTAAATCTTATAAAAATTCACTAGACTGATTAATTACACTTAAATAATGGAGAATAACAAAATGAAAAAATTTTTATCACTTATCCTTGCCGTTATTATGACCTTTGGATGCATGTCTTTAACTACAGTTTTTGCCGCAGATATCAATGTAACAATCAACAGAAGCACACAGACTTATGATGTAATGCCCGTGATAGAAAACGGCAGAACGCTTGTGCCAATGAGAGGTATCTTTGAAGCCTTGGGTGCAGAAATAAAATGGGATGATGAAACCAAAACCGTTACAGGCACAAAAGGTGATACAAATATAATTCTTAAAATAGGGAGCACACTTGCAAAGGTAAGTGACAAGGATGTAACTCTTGACGTAGCGGCAAAAATCATTGGCGGAAGAACTTTCGTTCCCGTAAGATTTGTTTCGGAAAGTTTAGGATGCAAGGTGGATTGGGATAATGATACAAAAACTGTTATTATTAATTCCTCGTCAACAAAACTTGCAAAACTGGTAAGCACATTTCACAGACCAGTTCCTACAGAATTTACTAAGTCAAATGACTTGTATGACATCATGCACTTTGAAGGTGCCACAATAGAGCAACAGGAAGCATCCTATAACGATATAAAATCCAAAGGTGAAGTGGTATGTACTGAAGATGAATTTTTAGAATCCATTTCAACCACCGGTGAGGACAAATACGGAACAAGCGAAGTAGTGGAAGTGGAAGGTCAGGCATTTAAAAAGGCATTGAGAATAACCTGTACTACTCCGCCTGCAGCAACATCAGGTTTCATCACAAGAACAAAAGCAACTCCCGAAAAAAATCCGGGTGATGGCGTAGCGGCAGACGATGTAATGCTTCTCGTATTCAGAATGAGAACCCTTTCTACCAACTCTCCCGACAGTATAGGTCAGGTGCAAGTGCAGATAGAACATCCTACATCATACAAGAAATCCCTCTTTGAAAAGGCAATATCAGGCAGTGAATGGACAGTTATATATCTTCCATTCACAGGTGTAGAAGACGCCACCGCCATCGGCATAAGAGGAGGTTTCTACACACAGGTAGTAGAACTTGGCGGTATAGAAATCATAAATCTCGGTAAAGATTTCGACATAAATACTCTCCCAAAGACAACCGCAATTCTCCCTGAGCTTGAACCCGAATCACCCTGGAGAAAAGACGCAATAGACAGAATAGAAAAAATAAGAAAAGGCGACTTTACTGTAATAGTAAAAGATGCTGAAGGAAATGTAATCCCTGATGCCCAAATAGAACTTGATATGTTTGAACATCAGTTTGAGTTTGGTACAATGACAGGGCCGAACACGGTAACAAACGAAAATTACAGAAAAACAACATCAATAAACTTCAATGCAGGTGTATCGGAACATTTTATGAAATGGGCACCATTTGAAGAAACTCCCGATCAATCAAAAAAGCAGGTTCAGGCAGCAAAGGAATTGGGTATCAAATATTTCAGAGGTCACTCAATATTTTGGGAAAGACATAAAGGTTCTGACAAAACTACAAATATGACACCTGATTATATGTTCACTGATGATGTATTAAAAAGCAAGGAAAAGTTCGACGAACTTTGTAAAAAGCATCTCACGGAAATCGTAACAGAATTTAAAGACTATGTAAAAGAATGGGATGTAGAAAACGAACTTATCACAAACACAGCATTCAAGGATATCTATGGTATGGAAATATACAAAAACCATTACAAATGGGTAAGAGAAATCCTCGGCGATGATGCAGAACTTTATTACAATGACTTCAAACAATTTGAAGAACCTTACTACAAACTCCTTGATGAAATGGTGGCAATGGACATCGACTTTGACGGAATTGGTATACAATCACATTATGACGGCTCAACCAGAATGCCATCAGAGGTTATGAGAATGTATGAAGGCCACAGAAAATACGGCAAACGACTTAAAGTAACCGAGTATTCAAACTCCATAGAAGACAAAGCACAACAGGCAAACTACACAAGAGATATGCTTATAACCTGTTTTGCTGAAGAAATGATGGACGGATTTTTGATGTGGGGTTATTGTGATGGCACGAATGCAAGTGCAAACAGACCGTTCTATGATACTGAATGGAACTTAAAACCTGCAGGGCTCATCTATCAGGACCTTGTGTATAATAAATGGTGGACTCGTGATGCAAAGGCAACTACAGATAAAAATGGTGTAGCAACCATAAGAGGATTTTATGGAGATTATGATGTTACAGTTACTGCCAACGGAAAAACATATACAGAAATGGTTGCATTCCACAAGGGATACGACAATATTTTAGAAATTACAATCCAATAAAAAATATAACGGGGTTCAACTGAACCCCGTTATATTTATTTTATTTCAAATGCTCGTATAATTTTTCTCCGTTTGTTTCCATAACCTCTTTGTACCAGTATGCACTGTCTTTAGGTATTCTTTGCTGAGTCTGATAGTTTATATACACAAGTCCGAAGCGGTCACGATAGCCGTTTGCCCATTCGAAATTGTCCATGAAACTCCACTGGAAGTATCCGTCTACTTTTGCACCTGACTCTATTGCTTCATCAAGAGCAATGAGATATCTGTTTAAGAAATCTATTCTCTGCGGATCGTGCACCTTTCCGTCAAGGGATACAACATCCTGATTGCAAAGGCCGTTTTCGGTAATATAGATTGGAAGTTTGTATCTTCTGTAAAGATGTATTGCCGCATATTTAAGAGCATTCGGTGTTACATGCCACATATTTGCAGTTCTCGGGAATCCGTCATACTTCTTTGTATCCACAAAATTGCCCTTTTCATCAAGATGTCCTTCTGTGCCGTTGTAGATATTCTGTCCCAAAAAGTCAAGAGGCTGACACATAATTTTAAGGTCTTCTTTCCAGGTGTCAGGAAGATACTTTCCGTAAAGTTCAAGTCCATCTTCAGGGTATGAACCAAGGATTACGGGATCTGACCACCAGGCACTTAACCATCCGAAACCATTTGGATCGCGCTCTGTCTTAAATGACTTTTCATAACTTGCATCCACTTCTGCCTGATTGGATTCATCCTGAGGATACCAATAGCAATATGTAGGTGCATAGCCCACTTTTACATCGGCTTTTGAAAACTCTCTCAGTGCCATACAAGCCTTGCCGTGTGCCATCATAACATTATGAGCCATTTTTACCACTTCTCCGTTGGAATATCTTATTCCCGGAGCCTGAGTAAGCATTCTGGAATATGACTGTCCGATAAAGCACTGTGGTTCGTTGAAGGTAAAGAAATACTTCACTCTGTCGCCGAAATTCTCTGCAATAACCTTTGCATACTCATAAAACCAGTCAGAACTCTCGCGATTGAGCCAACCGCCTTTGTAATGAAGTTCCAACGGCAAATCCCAGTGGTATAAGGTCATATACGGAGTGATTCCGTTTTCTATCATAGAATCTATAAGATTGTTATAGAACTCTATCCCCTTGGGATTTACTTCACCTGTTCCCTTTGGGATAATTCTTGGCCAGGATACAGAAAAACGGTAATTCTTTATGCCAAGTTCCTTCATAAGTTTAAAATCGTCTCTGAATCTGTGATAATGGTCACAGGCAACATCACCTGAATGTCCCATAAAGATTCTTCCGTCCTGTTTGCAGAAGTCATCCCATATGGAAAGTCCTTTTCCATCTTCGTATGCCGCACCCTCTATCTGATATGATGCAGTTGCCACACCCCACACAAAATTTTTATCAAACATATTAATACCCCTTTTCTGTAATCGTTTTCATTACGGTTTAAATACTGACTATCGCCCGAATACGATAGTCAGTAAAAAATTATTTTTCGTTATAAATTTCTTTTATCTTGAAATATGCCATCTTAGGACATCTGTATTCATTTACAAGTCCCTTGTTGTTATGGCTTCGTGGTCTTCCCATTTCAAGTTTCTGAGAAGAACGGATGTCGCAATACTGCCAGATATATGTACCGGAAATATCAGGATCTTCCATAAACAATTTTGTTGCATAAGCATCATACTCTGCCTGGAAGTTTTCTGACCATTTAACTGCTTCCATTCTTACTTCACCATAAATACCGCCTGCACCGTATTCACTCATAATAAACGGCTTGTTGTCAAGTCCATTCTCTTTGAGATGAGTTTTAAATTTATTAAGGAATTCAGACCATTCCTCAATTGGTTGTTTGTATCCGTACCATCCGATATATTTATTACAGGATATAACATCCACAAGGTCAAGACAGATATCTTTCATATCAAACATGGTAGCAAATGTAAGTAAGCGGTGCTTAGGATCTATGGATTTAATCATATTGATATATCTGATACTTCCTTCTCTCGCTTCTTCCATTCTTGTGTCGATTTCATTGTGGAGTCCCCAGAAGATGATACAAGGGTGGTGGAAATCTCTCTTTACCATTTCTTCGTGCATTCTGAGACCTCTCTCCCACAAAAGCGGAGTTTTTAATGGTTCTTCTCTCATGCCCCACATAGGAATTTCTTCCCAGAAAAGCATTCCCACACTGTCAAGATAGTCAAGAGTCCATTTGCTGTTTGGATAGTGTGAACCTCTTATAGCATTACAACCAAGGTCTTTAATAATATCGATATCTCTTTTTATAAGTTTCTGAGGCATTGCATGTCCCCAGTCAGGATGTTCTTCGTGACGGTTGACACCTTTTAAGAAAATCTTTTCACCGTTTAAGAGAATATCTTTTCCTTTTGCTTCGATTTTTCTGAAACCGATTCTTTCTGTAAGGTCATCATTTGAAATCTTTACTGTAACATCATACAATTCAGGTTTGAATATACCCCAGAGTCTTATATCGTTAAGAGTAATTTTGTCAAGTTCAAATACCTTTGTTTCCTGTGCTTTCACATCAACTGAAAGACTGATATATTCTTCTTCACCTATTGAGAGAGTGATATTGTCCGACATATCTTCTCCTGAGATGTTTTCCAAAGTAACATAGGTGTTTAATGTGGCGCTCTTCAGGTCATCGGACAAGTCATAGTCAACCTTAACATCCTTTATCCACAAACCTTCAACTTCGTGAACTTCGATACTTCTTATAATACCGCCGAAATGGAACCAGTCCACATGTGTAAGAGGTATTGTATCAAGGTCAGTGTTTGTGTTCTTCACTCTGATAACAATTGTGTGCTTACCCTTGCCGATATCCCTCATAAGTGAAGAAAACTCAGTGAATCCGCCATAGTGATATGCTCTGTGATTGCCGTCTATATAAACATCACATTCATTCTGTACAGCACCAAACACCATATTGATACTGTCTGTGGATGTTTCAAATTCTCTCATAAACCAGCATACATCTTCGTTATAAATCTGGTCAAGTTCATTCTGCCAGCATCCGGGAATACAGATATCTCCGGTATCCGATGGGAAACTTTCGTACCATTTTTCTTCCATTCCAACATTATTGCTGTCAAAAGCATACTTCCATACTCCGTCAAGAGTAAACATATTTCTGATTTTGTGTCTTTCAAACAAACGAACCATTTTAATTCTTCCTTTCCAAAAAATTTTATCCTATAATCGGTGGTGGTCCCGGAACAACCGGTGGTACTACCGGAGTGTGATTAGATGGTGTATCTGATGATGTATCTGAAGTGGATGTATCCGATGTGGAATCACCGGCACTTCCGCCTTCTCCTTCACCTTCTTCACCTTCTTCGCCTTCTTCTCCCTCTTCGCCTTCCTCATCTTCTTCCCAGTCTTCGTCTGTATTATATCTTCCGATAATAACATTGGCGCCGTTATGAGATGAGCAATATGATGTAGGCTTATGCTCGTTGGTTACATATTCATAAACTGATGCACACTGAGCAGAGGCAAGTTTTGCAGAGTTTGAACAAATGTTATATTTCTTCAGTGTAGAAGGTTGAGTAAATGTCTTTGGTTCAAGATCCTGGTGAATTTCTGTCATAACCTGTTTCCATATATTCAATGCCGGGTTTGAATAACCGGTAGACACTACACGCGGAGAATCATATCCAAACCATACCGTAGCACAGTAATACGGAGTAAAGCCTGCGAACCATCTGTCTTTGCTAAGGTCACTTGTTCCGTTTTTTCCCGCTGTATCCATTCCTTTTATCTGTGAACCTGCCGCAGTACCTGCCGCAACAACATTTTTCATCATATCACACATAATATATGCGGTATCGGCACTTATAGCACGGCTTTCATTCACTTCTTTTTCAAGGATAACTTCATCCTGATTGTTAAGAACTTTTGTATAAGTTATCGGTTCATTATATATACCCGCATTGGGGAATACCGAATAAGCAGCGTTCATTTCCTTGACGCTTACACCCT
>JAZSJF010000090.1:0-3816 GCA_045534195.1 Clostridia bacterium
TATTATTCAAGTTTCAACAATTCATTATTCACTATTCATTCACAATTGCCGAAGGCTATTGTATTCAGTAGGGACCGACCTCCCGGACGGTCCGCTGAAGAACGATAACAAATTTAAAATATTTATCAATTAGCACAATCATACTGATTGTAAATTATCCCAAAAATGTAGTCTTTCACTCCGCTCAATATAACGAGAGTGCTTGAAGTTTTCGAAGACAGTAGGGTATGATGCCTTCATCGTACCGCAGAAGATTACTGCATAACGGACAGATGAGGGCATCTGTCCCTACAAAATGATACCAAGTAAGCAATCATCACACCCTGTTGTCATTCTGAACGGATGTGAAGAATCCCGGGGTGTGGTATATTTTATTTATAAGATATTTCATTATTTTCCAATACACCCGATATGCCTTTCGGCAACGAGATTTGTATCACATCAGGCATTGCATTTATTTATAAAAGGTGATATAATTATTCCAAGATAAAAGGAGTGATAAATATGGAGAGAATAGCAAGTTTTTCAGTTGACCACAATGAATTATTTCCCGGGTTATATGTATCAAGAAAAGACAAGAGAGATAATGTGACAATTACAAGTTTCAATATAAAAATCACTACACCAAACAGAGAACCTGTCATAGATATGCCCGCACTTCATACTATTGAGCATATCGGTGCAACATACTTGAGAAACAGTGAATACAAAGACGAAATTGTATATTTCGGACCTATGGGCTGCAGAACAGGTTGCTATCTTCTTATGTTTGGCGATCTGAAAAGTGAAGATGTGTATGAAATGATAATAAAAATGTGTGATTTCATACTTTCATTTGAGGGTGAAATCCCCGGAGCAAAGAAAGAAGAATGCGGAAACTATTCCGAGCAGAACCTTGATATGGCAAAATTCTATATACAAAGATACAAAACATCACTTGAACAGAACAAATCCTTTGAATATAAATATTTATAATTTGAAGAGTGATACCAATGAATACAGATAAAGTGAGAATAAAAAGAACAGGACTGATTTCTGCAATAATTATATTGGTTGTTGCAGTTATGATTGTTGTTAATTGCTGTATTGACAATGAGAATGTGTCGGAAGTTTCATATCCCGAAGTGACAGACGAAACCATCACATTGGTTGCGGTAGGAGATAATCTTTTGCATATGCCCGTTGTAAACAGTGGCAAAAAAGCAGACGGGACATATGATTATTCACATATTTTTGCCGCTCTTCAACCGATATTTTCACAATCTGATATAGCAGTTATCGGTCAGGAAACAGTGTTTGCAGGAAAAGAACTCGGGTATTCGGGATATCCGCTTTTTAATTCCCCGTCTGATATGGGAAAGACACTTGTGAAGGAAGGTTTTGACGTGGTATTACACGCATCAAACCATGTCCTTGACAAATATGCAAAGGGCGTGGAATCCACTCTGGAATTCTGGAAGCAATATCCTGAAATTACAGTTCTTGGTATAAACGAAAGTCAGGAAAAGAAGGATACCGTAAATATCATAGAGAGAAAAGGTGCAAAACTTGCACTTCTTAACTATACATACGGGATGAATGGCTTTTTGCTTCCGCCGGGTAAAGAGTATCTTGTAAATGTAATAGATGAAGAAAAGATACGCAGGGATGCGGAATTTGCAGAAGAAAATGCACATTTTACAATTGCATTTATGCATTGGGGCACAGAGTATTCTACAAAACCCGATGCCTTTCAAAAAGACCTTGCCGTAAAAATGTGCAACTGGGGTGTAGACCTTATTATAGGTGCACATCCTCATGTTATAGAGCCGGTTGAGTGGATAGAAGGGGAGAATGGACAAAAAATGCTAGTGTATTATTCACTGGGCAATTTTGTTTCCCGTCAGCTTGAAGTGATAAATCTGCTGGGAGGAATGGCAGATGTGAAACTCAGGTTCAACGGTGATATGGTGAGGATAGATGATTACTCGTTTATTCCCATTGTGACACATTACAACAGAGCATACAACGAATTTTCCGTAATGAAGTTGTCTGATTACTCAGACGGACTTGGTGCACTTCACGGTGTGGCGGCACATAACGGAAAAGTCACTGTAGAACGTTGGGAAGGTATGGTGGAGAAAACCTTTGACGGCTATGATATGTCCCATGTTGCATTAAATTGAAATAACAGTAGACATTTGGATTATTTTGTGATAAAATGATTTATTATATGTTCAGGCAAAAGGAAGTAACAATTATGAGAAGATATATTGATTTCGACAATTTTTCCTACGGAATTGCTTCGCATAGCGGTGAAATGCTTGTTAAACGATGGCGTAACGTTATCATATAAGCATACAAACCAACTATAAAATTAAACTAAGGAGTAAATTGTAATGAATAAATATAAAGATTTTGAAAACTATCTTAAAGAATATCCCAATGCCGAAGGATATTTTGGTGAATACGGCGGCTCATATCAGGCGGAAGAACTTGTGGAAGCATTCAAAGAGGCAGACGATGCTTATGAAGCAATCTGTCATTCTGCACAGTTTATCAATGAATTGAGAAGAATCAGAAAGGAATTCCAGGGCAGACCTACACCGGTTTACCATTGCGAAAGACTTTCAAAGATATTCGGCAACTGCCAGATATATCTCAAGAGAGAAGATCTCAATCATACAGGTGCTCACAAACTTAATCATTGTATGGGTGAAGGACTTCTTGCCAAATTTATGGGTAAGAAAAAAATCATCGCAGAAACAGGTGCAGGTCAGCACGGTGTTGCTATCGCAACTGCAGCGGCATACTTCGGTATGGAATGTGATGTATATATGGGAGAAGTTGATATTGCAAAACAGCATCCGAATGTTATAAGAATGAAGATGCTTGGAGCAAATGTTGTTCCCGTAACAAAGGGACTCAAGACTCTCAAAGAGGCTTGTGATGCGGCTTTTGAAGCGTATCTGAGAGAATATAAGGATGCTATTTACTGTATCGGTACAGCGGCAGGCCCTCATCCTTTCCCAAAGATGGTAAGAGATTTTCAGTCAATTATCGGTATAGAAGCAAGAGAACAGTTCCTTGAGATGACAGGTATTATGCCTGATGCAGTCTGTGCCTGTGTAGGCGGCGGCTCCAACTCACTGGGTATGTTTACACCGTTCCTTGCAGATCCGGTTGAAATATACGGCATTGAGCCTTTGGGCAGAGGTACAGGAGTAGGTGACCACGCGGCTACAATGGCTTATGGTACAAAGGGCATTATCCACGGATATTCAAGTTATGTTCTTCAGGATGAAAATGGCGAACCGTTGCCTGTATATTCCATTGCAAGCGGACTTGACTACCCGGGTGTAGGACCGGAACACGCTCACTTAAGAGATCTTGGCAGAGTGCATTACGATACAGTATCCGATGAAGAAGCAATGGAAGCATTTTTCCTTCTTTCAGGATATGAGGGTAGTATCCCTGCTATAGAAAGTGCTCACGCCGTTGCATATGCAATAAGATATGCAAAGGAACATAAATCAGGTTCTATTCTCGCTTGTCTTTCAGGAAGAGGAGATAAGGATATTGATTATGTATATGAGAATTACGGTTGCGGAGAAAAGTTCAAACTTGACTATAATGTCTGATAGAAATACAAAAACCGAAATATAAAAAGACAAAAATATAAGGGATGTAACTGATTGAACCCCGCCCTGTCAAGTAGACAGTGTAAATAACAAAAATTATGATATGCACTCCACATTTTTGTGGAGTGTATATTTTTATGCTGCCATTAATTCGTGATACTCCATTGGCGATAAACAACCAAGCTTTTCTTGATAG
>JAZSJF010000283.1:0-1970 GCA_045534195.1 Clostridia bacterium
AAAGAATGCTACAGAAATGATAGACAGTTTAAGTCTTGAGTACAACAGGGCACGACAGAGTGCCATAACTCAGGAAATTACCGAAATAGTAGCCGGTAGCGGCTTATAAGGGAGGTAAAGATTTTGGCAGATAATAATACAGGCAAAGTGTCACAGGTAATGGGACCTGTTGTTGACGTCAGATTTGAGGAAGGACATTTGCCATCTATATATAATGCTCTTACAATGCCAAACGGCGACAAAACACTTACAGTAGAAGTTGCACAGCATATTGGTGACAATGTGGTAAGATGTATTGCCATGGCATCCACAGACGGTTTGAAGAGAGGTGCGCCTGTTACAGATACGGGCAAAGCCATCAGTGTACCTGTGGGAAGAGAAACTCTTGGCAGAATATTCAATGTACTTGGTGATACAGTTGATAATATCCAACCGCCCAAGACAGAGGAAGTGTGGAACATACACCGTCCTGCGCCAAGTTATGATGAACTCAGTACATCTACGGAAATCCTTGAAACGGGTATTAAGGTAATCGACCTTATATGTCCTTACGCAAAAGGCGGTAAGATTGGTCTTTTTGGCGGCGCAGGTGTTGGTAAGACAGTTCTTATTATGGAACTTATAAACAACATTGCCAAAGAACACGGTGGACTAAGTGTGTTTACCGGTGTAGGGGAGAGAACAAGAGAAGGTAATGTCCTTTATAACGAAATGCAGGAATCGGGAGTTATAAAGAATACCACACTTGTTTACGGTCAGATGAATGAACCGCCCGGCGCAAGAATGAGAGTAGGTCTTACAGGTCTTACAATGGCGGAATATTTCCGTGACAAACAAGGACAGGACGTTCTTCTGTTTATTGATAATATTTTCAGATTTACACAGGCGGGCAGTGAAGTGTCTGCACTTTTGGGACGTATGCCTTCGGCAGTTGGTTATCAGCCGACTCTTGCAAATGAAATGGGTATACTTCAGGAAAGAATCACTTCCACAAAGAAGGGCTCTATCACATCTATCCAGGCAGTATATGTACCTGCCGATGACCTGACAGACCCTGCACCTGCTACAACATTTGCACATCTTGATGCAACAACAGTTTTGTCAAGAAGTATAGCATCTCAGGGTATTTATCCTGCAGTTGATCCTCTTGAATCCACAAGCCGTGTCCTTTCTCCTGAAATCCTCGGGGAAGAGCACTATACTGTTGCAAGAGAAGTGCAGAGAATACTTCAACGTTATCAGGAACTTATGGATATCATTGCCATTATGGGTATGGATGAACTTTCTGATGAAGATAAACTTCTTGTAGGACGTGCGAGAAAGATACAGAGATTCCTTTCTCAGCCATTCCATGTATCCGAGAAGTTTACAGGATTTGAAGGAACATATGTTCCTCTCTCCGAAACAGTCAGAGGCTTCAAAGAAATCATCGAAGGTAAACACGATGATTTGCCTGAATCAGCATTCCTCTTTGTGGGTACAATTGATGAGGCAGTGGAAAAAGCAAAGAAGGTGCAGTAAATGAATACCTTTAAACTTAATGTTTCATCCTATGATGGTACTTTGTTTGAAGAAGAAGTGACAATGCTTGTCCTTCGCGGAGTATCGGGTGACCTTGCGATAATGGCAGGTCATATCCCTTTTGCCACATCGGTTAAACCCGGTGAAATAAAAATAAAAGTTGATGACTCAAAAGAACTGAAAGCAAAGACAGAAGGCGGACTTCTTACTGTAGATGCAGAAAAGACCACACTATTGTCAGGAAGTTTCCGGTGGATAGAGTAGGATAAGAAGTATAATAAAAGCGTTATCTCGTAAAAACGGGATAACGCTTTATTAATGAAATTGTTCGTTCCACTCACAATGAAATCCAAACAAGTTTGGATGAAATCCTCGCTATGCTCGGATGAAATTAAATCCGTCTTTTATCCGCCGTAGGCGATTTCATCTGCGAAGCAGATTTCATCTAC
>JAZSJF010000131.1:0-1510 GCA_045534195.1 Clostridia bacterium
GTCTTACTGCAGAATCAAGAAGTTTAACAAGAATTCTGTATTCCTTTTCATAATGTAAATAATCATGATATTTCTTCAAAACATCGTCAAGATATACATCACTGTCTTTTATCTTTGAAACGCCTTCTTTCTCCCCTTTGCAGATTTTGTTTGCCGCTTTTACATGGGAAGCAACCCATTCTTCAGGCTCGAAATTATCTACCGGTTCATCGCCAAAAAATCCGTGAAAAAGTTTACCTCCTGTGTATACTCTGACTACTCTGTTTCTTTCAAAAAATAATGGTTCAAACATTTTTTATCCCTCCTAATTGTATATGATAAGATTTTTTACATCAGAGTTTTTGCACACATCGGATGCTACCATTGCATAGAATGCCGCACCGCATGCCGCTTCTTCTGTATGAGAAGGGATTTTCAGACTGTAACCGAAAGTTTCTTCGAATACCTTTACAAGTGCTTTGTTCTTTCTTACACCGTTTCCCGATGCAACAACACCTGTTTTCTTCTCATCCATTTTATTATACATCTCTTTGAGTTCTCCTGCAATACCTTTAAGCACACCGAGAGTCAATTGAGCCGGTGTAAAATTTTGTTCAGAAAGATTTGTAATTGATGCCCTCTTTCCGGGATTTGCCCTTGTACCTGCAAAAAGCGTTTCCACATTAAGTGTAAGTTCACCGCAATTATCCGCAAGTGAATTCATCACAGAATAAACTTCACCCTCATCTGTTTCCTTAAACATCTTTATAAGACTCATATAAAAATCTTTGAGCAACGAATATGCCCTTCCACCGCAAAGTGCAGCACCGACTATCAGATATTTATTGTCAAAATAAGGTCTTACTTCTATATTTTCTGCCTCAACTATTTTTTCAGATACAATGGAAATCTGACTTCCTGTACCCACATTGAGAAGAATATCCTCTGTATCCGCCAGAGTAGATAATACACTTGCCTGATTGTCGCCGATTGCAAGTGATACGGGTATACCCTTATATTCACCGGCAACAGCATAGCCGTCTTTCACTTCAAAAGTCACATCATAGTCAAATTTTCCGCTCTTTATATCATACAATCCGAAACTTGCCGCATCTGAAGGGTGAACAATGGGGATTTTAAGTCCGCAAAGTTTCATAACAAGATAATCGTGAATTGTACAGTATGAAATGGCTTCATCCGGCACAAGTCCGTTTTGTCTGTTGTAGAAATCCGTCACATTGCCGTATCCCGCAAAACTTCCCAGATGTTTTGCATATGTACTTCCTTCAAAGGGCAGATCTCCCCTTTTGTCCTGCCAGGTATAAAGATTGCTTATTGCATTTCCGTCTTTATCGGTATATACAATACCGTGCATCTGCCCGCAAACACCGATAACAGATACTTCATCATCAATTATACTGTCAAGAATACCGCAAGCAAGTTTTATAATCTTATCTGCATCCTGAATCTTTTCCCATTCATTGGGAGTTTTTATAAAGGCTTCACTGTTTTTGGTGACAGAATTGATTAC
>JAZSJF010000420.1:0-1756 GCA_045534195.1 Clostridia bacterium
TCCCATTGTGATAGTTTCCACCTCTCCGCCGAATCTTTCGCACAAAGAAAGTGCAGTTTCGATTGCATAAAGATCATAAGGATTCATTTTGCTCTTTACACCGTTTCTTTTAAGCACTCCGGTAACCGGATCAACTTCCACATTGTTGGAACCCGGCACCTGTTTGATACAAACAAGTATTTTCATTTTTTCCTCCGTTCACCTTGTATAATGGTTAAAAATTTAACAATAGCAACAAAAACCCCTCTGCAAAAAAGCAAAGGGGTCCCAAACAACAAAACAATTACACCTCAAAGTCTATACATGAACGAACTTCTGTAAAAGGTCTTACAAAAGTATCCGCCACATAGACATGTGAGGGGTGTTTGATATATGTTTCATAGGAACATACATCATCAAATGATGAATCAAGCATAACATCAACATTTGATGAATCCATAGCATTGATATTCACTTTTAAATCTATAAGCCCGGGAATTTCGCCCACAAGAGCCTCAAGACTGGATTTCATATCTGATTTCACTTTGTCAGTATTGAATTCTTCTTTGAGTTTCCAGAGAATGATATGCTTTATCACAAAATATACCCCTTTCCGCAATAATGTTTATTTTCCTTAATTATACTTCAATTACAATACCAATGTCAACACAAATTCAATTTAAATAAGAAATTTTGTTTGTACTTTTTATATCGTATTTTATAAGTCTGTCATCGGACAGATTTTCTTTTTTCATATTTACCGCCCTTACACTCATATCCGAATAAGTTGTAAAATAGTATATCATTTCATCACAGTTTATGCAGGATGAGTAACTTGTGTATTCATATCCTTCCTCGCTTTTTACACAACCCTTTGAATGAATCACAGAGTACAGAATATGAAAAAACTGACTGACTTTATCTTCTTCGCTCCCCTCAAATACTGATGTTTCCTTTACATAAAATGCTCTCACAAATCTTGAAGTCGAAGAATAATCCCCCGGAAGTCCCATTGTTCCCATTCCGTTTGATATACATTTGAGTTCATCTCTGTCACAAAACGAACCTTTGGGATTTGTATTTGAAAGATGGCGGTAATTCCTGATATTCTCACTGTGGAATGCAAATTCAGGACTGTTTGTAAGAATACCGAAAGGATTGTCATATACTTTGAGTCCGTCTTCTGTCTGCTCCACTGTAACAGAACCTGTTCTGTCGGATATAATCCAATGAAGAGGTGTAGGGGAAAGTCGTGGAGAAAAGGCATTTTTTGTAATATTCATTGTACCTGCAAGTCTTTTTGCCTCTTCAATGTCTTTGCATAAGCAAAGCACCCTTGATATAAACTCATAAGATGCCACATTAACCTTTCCTTCAACAGTGGAATTGTATACACATTTGCCGGGGAAATTAAGCCCCGCTATACTCAATCCGCAACTGTTCGCACCGTCAAAATACAACGGCACACCCTCAGATTCCACTGCCATACCGATAATGGCATAATGATTTTCAAGAACCGTTCCGTCAGAAAAACGAAACACATAATTCATCGGGGTTATAATCACCTTTTCACCGTACGAACCGAATACATCAAGATTTCTCCCGAAATAACAACCGTTTTTGTTTGTAAAAACTGCAGTACACATAAAACCACTTCCTTTTTTGTCTTATTATTGACAATCTATAATGATTTTATCGGAGAATATATAATCCATGGCTATATCATATTCTGAATGGGGCAAATCATCCGCCAGTTGAAAATCATAGCACATTCCCA
>JAZSJF010000412.1:0-3470 GCA_045534195.1 Clostridia bacterium
CTGCTACCTTAAGGAAGCCTGCGATATTTGCACCGTATACAAGGTTATCTTCATAGCCGTATTCCTTAGCAGCATCAGAAGCGTTCTTGTAGATATTTTTCATAATATCGTGAAGTTTAGCGTCAACTTCTTCAAATGTCCATGAGTATCTCATAGAGTTCTGGCTCATTTCGAGAGCGGATGTAGCAACACCGCCGGCATTTGCAGCCTTTGCAGGTCCGAAGAATACGCCGTTTGACTGGAAGCAAGCAATTGCTTCAGGTGTTGAAGGCATATTAGCACCTTCTGCAACAAGCATTACGCCGTTTGCAACAAGAGCCTTTGCACTTTCTTCGTTGATTTCATTCTGTGTAGCACATGGAAGTGCGATATCACATTTGATTGTCCAGATACCTGAGCAACCTTCATGGTATTCTGCTTCCGGATGATATGTAAGGTATTCTTTGATTCTCTTTCTTTCTACTTCCTTAATCTGCTTAACAGCCTTAAGGTCGATACCGTTCTTGTCATAGATGTATCCGTTTGAGTCAGAGAGAGCAACTACCTTACCGCCGAGCTGAGTAGCCTTTTCTGTAGCGTAGATAGCAACATTACCTGAACCGGAAACTACAACTGTCTTTCCTTCAAAACTTGTGCCTTTGGATTTGAGCATTTCATCTGTGAAGTAGCAAAGACCGTAACCGGTTGCTTCTTTTCTTGCAAGGCTTCCGCCGTATGTAAGACCTTTACCTGTGAGCACACCTGTAAATTCGTCTCTGATTCTCTTGTACTGACCGAAGAGATAACCGATTTCTCTTGCGCCAACACCGATATCACCTGCAGGAACATCTGTATCTGCTCCGATGTATTTGGCAAGTTGTGTCATAAAACTCTGACAGAATTTCATAACTTCCATATCTGATTTGCCCTTAGGATCGAAATCAGAACCACCCTTACCGCCACCGATAGGAAGACCTGTAAGTGAGTTTTTGAAAATCTGTTCGAAGCCGAGGAACTTGATAATACCTTCGTTAACTGACGGATGGAATCTCAAACCACCCTTGTAAGGTCCGATTGCACTGTTGAACTGCACTCTGAAACCTCTGTTTACCTGTACCTTGCCGTTGTCATCAATCCATGGAACTCTGAATTTGATAATTCTTTCAGGTTCTACGATACTTTCGATAACACCTTTTTCTACGAATTCAGGTCTCTTTTCAATAACAGGTTCCAGTGATTCAAGAACTTCTCTTACTGCCTGATGAAATTCAGGTTCACTGGCATTTCTCTTTTCAACCCTTTCCATAAGGCCGATTAAATATTCATTCTTAAGTGCCATTATAATACTCCTCCTAAAATTAAACTATGGTGAAATTATACACCCGAAAACCACAAATTGCAAGAGATTTTCAGAAAAATTCCATTACTCTACAGATTTGTAGCATTTTGAACGAAAATGCGGCAAACATCTGCAATTTTTATGTAAAATTCTTGCATTTTTTGTGTTATTTGTTGATTTTTTTCATAAGCCTTAATAAATATGTCATACCTGCCGCCTGTATACAGGTGACAATCACCTCTTCGGTCAGTCGCGGAATGTAGAAAACAAGCAGTGCGATATCACTTGTGATATACATTCTGAGTATAATAAATGAATTTATTGTGGTCACAATAATATTTGATATAAGAAGTACAATAAGAAGTTTTATAAACACTTCATTTGTATTATGGGAAAGTTTCTTATAGCAAAGATTGATAAGACAAATCACTGTGGTGATTATAAACACACTTATCAGAGCAAAGTCAATATAATCAATAACCGCCATACCCGATTTTGTCACGCCGAAGGACAACAGGAATTTGGAGTAAGCAAGTTGCGGGAGAAATGTGAGAATCCCGTAGTTGACAAAACCTATCAATCCCAAAAAAACTGTTGTAATCACAAATTTTCTGAAAAAACTTTTTTTTGACACAGGAGTATCTACTTTGAACACCCCTGACAAACCGCCCACCATAAATCCGCCAAGTGCCGCAGTCAGTGTAAAAAATATATTGAATGCACCTTCCGGCTTTGCAAAGTGACAGAGTACATCTGTTACTCCGCTCACCACCATTCCCCAAACTGGTCCGTAGAGAACGGCGGGAATCTTGGAAACAATTCCCGAAAGGCTTATACGAAGTCCTATTGCCCCGCCTATTGGCACGGGAATATCAAAAAGGCTCATTATTACCGCAACAGCAACAAAAAGTCCCGTAAGTACAAGTTTTCGTGTGTCATAAATATTTTTCTGCATCAAAAAACACCTCCGTCAATATCAGACAGAGGCGTGTGACACAATACAAAAATCATATCCAGCGGATGTAATACCGTATCGTAAGGAAACCCCTTTTCGTTTAAGAACTCTACTCCCATTTCTTAACACTTTAGCACAGTACAATTATCAACCGCACTGCACAACGCACAGCATCTGCTCTGAATAAGGCAATTCTACCACAGACGGAATAATTTGTCAAACAAAAATCATTGTAACAAAAAACTTTTTTCGTCAGGTTTTGTTTTTCTTTATCTTTATCACATATTCATAATAGTCTTCGTTTTCGTATCTGGTGCTTTCTGCATCTATTCCCGATTCCTTCATAGATGACACTGCATGAAGGATAGTATTTGTAAATACCCTTATATCGGTAAATATCTTTACTTTTTTTACTTTGTTATCCCTTTTTTCTTTGCCGTAGACAATTTTGTCAACGAGTTTTTCTGTTTTCTTTACATTAAGCTCTGTATCACATATCTTTTTTAGAATTTCGAACCGTTTTTCTCTGTCGGGGATTCTTATAATACTTCGTGCATGACGCTCGGTAAGACCGAATTCAACTATCATACTCCGTTCTTTGCGGTCAAGTCTTAACAGTCTTAATTTATTTGCTATGGCAGGCTGACTTTTGCCCAGTTTTTTTGCAAGTAATTCCTGGCTTATATTATGAGTTTCGATAAGGCTTGATATCGCCTCCGCCTCATCAAAAAAAGACAGATTTTCTCTCTGGATATTTTCCACAAGAGAAAGAATGGCAGAATCATTTTCCCCGGAATTAATCACTACTGCAGGAATCTTTTCTATACCTGCCATCTGACAGGCTTTAAGCCGTCTCTCTCCCATAACAAGTTCATATGTAAGAAATCCCGTCTGTCTTACTGTAACAGGTTGTATCACTCCGTACTGTTTCACCGATTCCGTAAGTTCTCTCAATCCTTTTGAAGAGAAACTTTTTCTTGGCTGATAAGGATTTGGTTTAACGGACTTTACGGGAATATAAACAATACTCTCCTTCTGATTAAATCTTTGGTTCATCACAGGTTTTACATCCAAAACAAAACACCTCTTTGGTATATTCTATATATAAATTATATCAAAGAGGCAATATAATGTGAAACAAAATCGTTCCAAAAATTACGACAAAACCCGCAGATTTAATACAAAACCTGCGGGTTT
>JAZSJF010000050.1:0-3948 GCA_045534195.1 Clostridia bacterium
GCGCCAATTGAGTTGCCGCGTTTAGCAAACTTAATGATATCACCAGGTCTTATATCAGCACCCACAGTATTATTAAGTGTGATAGCAACTGTAGCAGTCGGAGACTTTTTACCAAGTTCATACATAGTAAACTCGTATGCATCTTCATCCTCTTCAGTATTTCTCTTTTCAATCTTGGAATGTACTATATACGCAGGTGACTTACCATCTATAACAAGTGGTGTAGCACCATATACAACAAGAATATCCGGATATTTATTTGATTCTATTCCAAATCCTTCAACAAGGTAGGTATTTCCTGTAATGAAGTATTTTGAAACCTCGGATGATTTTGTATATACTGCATAATCATCATCGTCATCTCTGTCGTTTGGTACAACAAACACCTTTGTTGATGCGCTTGTACTGAATCTCATCTGCATATGTGCAGTGGATGAAGATGACTCATTCTGTCTGAATACATTTGACGAATAGTAACGTCTCTGACTTTCGTTTGTAGAATCTATTCTCTTAAGACCGTATTCGATATGATTACTTTCACCCGCATATGGCTGACCGGTCAATGGATCATCAGAGGCAATGGTTCTGATATCTCTTATTATAGTACCGCCATCAAGTGTAGTCTTGAATATGATAGGCTGAGAATATTCTGCATTACCTACTGTTGCAGTTCTGCCTGCATTGATAACATCTGCAGCCGCCTTAAGTCTTGGGAATACCTGGTCGAAATCATAACTCTTGCCATTGATTGTAACTGAATCTTTCAGAGTAAATGCTGAAGGAGTCTGTGCTCCGTCAGAAGAATTTGTAATCATATTTATAATGTATTCATTTTTACTTGCTCTGTCAGGCTCTTCTACTGATGTAATATATCCGTATCTTGAAGAGTCTATTACAGATACACATACGATTCTGTTAAGATGGTCAAGATAGAATGTGGCATTATCACCTACTGCGATTTTTTGTTCCGGATACAATGTTTCCAGATTCAAGTAATAAGGAGATGCCTTGTATTCTTTTGAATTGATTGTATATGTACCCAATGTAGAATCAATTGATGAAACAATACCCTTTATAGTGTTTTTGGAAATAATAACATTTGTATATGTTTCTGTATCAGGATATGAATAACCATTTTTTGAATAAGGACCATATACACTGATTGTAGTCTTATCCTTAACCAAAGCAGATATTGATGACTCTGCTCCCTTATCGGTCTTGAATGTAACATTATTGTCTGCATCAAGCACCACACTGACGCTTGTACCATTATCATTCTTTTTATACTTATCTGTAACGATATTAGTATCAAGTGCCACACCGCCGACAAAATATGTATCAAATCCTTCTACATATGCCACATCGGCTGTTCTGTTTGAACCATTATCAAGGAACTTGACTGTGTAGTTCGCAGGATTCATAAGATTCTCTTTTTCTGTAACAGAAATACCCTCTACGCCATATCCGTTGTATATAATCTTTACATTGGTAAGATCAAGTTTGGTTGTTCTGGTGTCTGTATCTTTTTTGTAGAATTCTATCTGTGTAGCAGACACATTTTCTACATTTGAATCATCCTTGAATTCATAGATTTCATAATCATTTCTGATTGTGATTTTCTGAATGGTTTTCTTTCTGTTTTCATCAAGGTATTCAAAGTCACATTCATATCCGATATAAGGAACAAATGTTTCATAACTGAGATTATCGCTCAATGTGTACTTAACATTGTTAATCATAATTTCTTTTCTGTTAAGCCCCTGAGGTCTGCCAGAAAGTGTTGTTTCAAACACCGCGGTAATCTGACCTGATTCTTCATAAAGATTTTCATCTTCATCAGGCAATACTATTGTAGCATTTCCGCCGCTTTCTGCACCTATATCAGGAAGAACGATAGGCAATTTTGAAATTTTGTCCTGTACATCTTTAAGATTTTTTATAAGTTGCGCTACAAGACCTCTTTTTGATGCAGTGTTTGCATCAGAAAGTGCATTTGCAGTAGCACCTACATTTCTACCCATCTTAAGATATCCTTCATACCAGGGGTCAGTGGTTTCTACCTGAGAACCATAACCCAAAGCGCAAACTACCATTTTTACCGCTTCTGCATATGTAACTTCCTTGAATGGCTGGAATGTACCGTCCGGATAACCGCTTACAATCTTCTGTTGAACGGCATATGCGATATAAGGAATTGCCCAACTGATTTTTTCATCCTTATCAACATCTGCAAAACCTGTAGGTGTAGCAGCAAGTACACTCTGGTCCGGAACAAGACTTACCGCAAGAAGTTTCGCAAACTCTGCTCTTGTAATAGTATTATCCGGCTTGAATGTTCTTGTGCCGTCCTCGGCAACATAACCGTCTACAATCTTGTTGTCATATAACTTCTGGATGGCTTCGGCATACTGATGTGACGAATCAACATCAGAAAATGCACCATCAGCACTTACACTGAATGAAAATGTGGTAAACACAAATATCAGGAGTGTAAGCAAAGCCAAAATTCTTGTTGCTTTTTTCATGTTCATTTCCTCCTTAATCAACGATGTAATTATCTAAAACTAACCTTATGTTAATACTAACATCAAACATTTCAATAGTCAATTAATTTGATTTAATTGAAATCTCTCTGTAACAATTAACACCTATCTTTTGTACAAACTGTTGAAATGTCTGAATTTATTTCTGTCAATACATAAAAGTTGTTCTTTTGTAACTCTGTACTGCCAATTGCCGTCTGCCTTGCCGGGGATATTCAGTCTTGTATCCGATCCGTACCCTAAAAGATCCTGAATCGGCAGTATACAAAGAGAAGAAGAACTTCTGAAAATGGTTTTTATTACAGCATCCATCCCTCTCTCCCAGTCAGAACTTTCATATCCGCAATAATCCAGCATTCTCTTTCTTGTATTGTCATCAAGTTCCCACAGATAACCGAGCAATGTATTATTGTCGTGGGTACCTGAGTATGCAACAGAGTTTGGTGTATAGTTGTGAGGCAGATGTGTACTGTCATCATCTCCAAGAAAACCAAACTGGAATACTCTCATACCAGGAAGCCCGCTGTCCTCAACCATTTTTACAACTTCCCGGCTCAAATCTCCAAGGTCCTCGGCAATAATCAGTTTATCTCCTGCAATTTCTTTAAACTTTTCTATCAATTCAAGTCCGGGGCCTTTTATCCATTTGCCGTTTTTTGCAGTAGTTTCCGCCGCATCTACAGACCAGTATGATTCAAATGCTCTGAAATGGTCAATTCTCACTCCGTCAAAAAGTGTGAACATATGCTCAAGTCTGTCGCACCACCATTTGTATCCGTCGCTTTTCATTTTGTTCCAGTCATACAGTGGATTTCCCCACAGTTGTCCGTCAGCACTGAAATAATCAGGCGGAACACCTGCTACAGATGTGGGATAGCCTTTTTCATCAAGTAAAAATTGATTTTTGTTGCTCCACACATCACAACTGTCAAACGATACATATATAGGTATATCCCCTATTATCTTTATCCCTTTTGAATTTGCATAATCTTTTATCTCTTTCCACTGTATGAAGAATTCATATTGAATAAACTTCCACATAAAAAGAACTGATTCGTCACAATTTTTTTCTTTCCAATCAGTCCAGGGTTTCTGATCATTTGCTTCTTTAAGAGCCATAAATCTGCAGAACTCATCTATATACTTGTTTTGTGATATAAACTTTTCTATCTCTTCTCTGTTTTTCACTCTCTCAGATGCTTTTTTCAAAACATCGCATCTTGTATGATACAATCGTACATATTCGCAACTGTATGGTGTAGTCTGAATCTGGCTTCGCAATTCATCTTCTGTAAGAAGCCCTTTGTTTTTGAGAATATCAAGGTCAATAAAATAAGGATTTCCTCCGAAGGCAGAATATGACTTGTATGGCGAATTACATTCATCTACCATACAGAAAGGTAAT
>JAZSJF010000361.1:0-5884 GCA_045534195.1 Clostridia bacterium
TCCCATTCAACTGTAGCACCAAGTTCCTCAAAAATACCACGCATAGGAACAAGTGTTCTTGAATCAACAATCACCGGCATAACATCATATGCCTGTGCCTTCCCGTTGATTGTAACACTGATTGTATCTTCGGCATAAACAGATGCACATGCCAGTGATGAAAGCATTACAATCACCATAATCAAGCCAATTAGTTTTTTCATAAAAAATCCTCCTTAATGGGTTCTATGCTTTGAGTATAACAGAAATATTCTGTCATTTCTTCATAAATATTGACCATTTTCAGAAAAAAACATTTCAATTATTGATATTTGTTTTTGCTTTTATCAAATCTGATAAAAATATCAAATAAGACATTTACCATTGAGATAAATACTGATATAATAGCGTAGTACAGAAAGGAATGATAATAATGAAAGCAACACTTATTGATCAGAACAAAAATCTTGTATGGACAGAGGGGGACACCCCCGCTCCGAAAAAAGACGAAATAATGATAGAAATATATGCAGCGGCTCTCAACCGTGCAGACCTTCTTCAGAGAAAGGGTACATATCCTTCACCCAAGGGATGGCCGGAATGGATGGGGCTTGAAGTGGCAGGTAAGGTACACAGTATGGGAGAAGAAGCAGCAGAAAAAAGCGGATTCAAAATCGGTGATGATGTATGTGCTCTTCTCGGCGGCGGCGGATATGCAGAATATGTATGTGCTCCATACGGTATGGTAATGCCTATACCAAAAGGGCTTACTTATGAAGAGGCATCTTCTCTTCCCGAAGCATATGCCACATCCTATCTGAACTTATTTTATGAAGGTCATCTTAAAGAAGGGCAGACTGCATTTATCCCTGCAGGTGCATCGGGACTTGCATCTGTGGCAATTCCTATGGCAAAAGCCTTTGGTGCAAGAGTAGTCACATCGGTTCTTTCTGATGAAATAGCATCAAAAATCACAAATTTAGGTGCAGATGTGATTATCAATTCAACCACACAGAATGTAAGCGAGATTATAAAGAAGGAAGAAGAAGACGGACATCCCGTTCACACAGTTATGGACTGTCTTTCAGGAGAAACTCTCGGTCAGTGTATTCCATATATGGCAGAAGGCGGCTACTGGATAGTGATTTCTACCCTTGCAGGAACAGAAACCAACATTCCACTCCGTCCACTTCTCACAAAGGGTATACATCTTGTAGGCAGTATGCTGAGAAAGAGAAGTTCTGACGAAAAGGCACAACTTCTCAGAGAACTTGTACAAAAGGTATGGCCAAAACTTGAGGATGGTACCATTAAACCTTCCGTATATAAGGTACTGCCCATAGAACAGGCAGAAGATGCACACGCAATCCTTGAAAGAGGAGAAAATGTGGGAAAGGTAGTTCTTAAGGTAAAATAATGACAGGTTCAAAAAATAACTTAAGTTTCATATTGAAATCGCTTATCGTAATGGCATTGTGGGGATCGCTGTTTCCTTGTGTGAAAATGAGTTACGGTGCATTCGGAATTGAAAGTGTTGGAGATTTACTGTTTTTTGCAGGTGTGAGATTCACCATATGCGGTGCAGTCATAATGCTCTACAGATTTATAACGGCAAAAAATCTTTTCAAAAGTATCAGACCTGTTATAGCAACAGTTCTTATATCGGGACTTTTTTCAGTAGTACTGCACTATGCATTTACATATTCCGCTCTGAAATTCTCCCGTTCAAGCGCCCTCGTTGCTATACTCAAGCAGGTGGGAATGGTATTTTATGTATGTTTCTCTTTCCTTTTCTTCAAAGAGGACAAACCGACAATTATCAAATTCATTGCCGCTCTGGCAGGCTTTGCAGGAATAATCGTGATAAATATCACTCCTGAGGGAATTGATTTCGGACTTGGAGAAGTACTTGTGATTCTTGCTTCATTCTCAAGTGTATTCTCTAATGTATTCGGCAAAAAAGCCATAAGCAAAGCGGACTCCGTGTGGGTTACCGGCGTAAGTCAGTTTTTCGGCGGTGTTATCCTTCTTGCGGCAGGATATCTTATGGGCGGAAGTATGGTTGTATCTTATGAACCGCGCTCACTGATATTTGTATATATCCTTTTCGCATCGGTGTTCAGTTACTGTCTGTGGTACAAAATACTTGAAACTCACGATCTTTCAAAAATGTTTATTATAAAATTTGCCGAACCCCTTTTTGCAACAGCATTCGGAATGTTGATTGCAGGAGAAAGTTTCAAGATTCAATATATAATAGGTTTTCTGTTTATATCCCTTGGAATAACTCTTACAAATATAAAAAAGGATAAAATCAAAAAATAATATTATGTGCAGATGTAAATATAGCCTTGCATCTGCATATTTTTTGTATTTATTATTGAAATTGACTTTTTGTTGTGATAAAATAATTAGGAAAAGAACCAAAAAATTACAATCCATACACAAAAGGAGTGCGTGAAACAATGAAAAAAACAGTTAAAGATATCCTTAACCTTATCAAGGAACACGATATCAAAATGGTTGACTTCAAGATGGTTGATATCAACGGTCAGTACCGTCATGTTACCATCCCTGCATCCAATTTCTCAGAAAAAACAATGAAAAACGGTATCGGATTTGACGCTTCAAACTACGGATATGCAGTGGTAGAAAAAAGCGATATGGTATTCATCCCCGATCCCGACACAGCAATCATCGATCCTTTCTGCGAAATTCCTACATTGTCTATGACAGGTAATGCAATGATTATCGCAAATCCTGAAAACAAACCTCTCGCTCAGTATCCGAGAAATATCGTTCTCGCTGCAGAAAATTACATGAGAGAACTGGGTGTTGCAGATACAATGAAGATTCTTCCGGAATTTGAATTTTATCTCTTTGACCAGGTAGGCTGGAATGTGGGACCTGACAGTGTATGCGCAAGTGTAGATGCTCTTCAGGCTCACTGGAACAGTGGCGTGGAAGGCACAGGAAATGTAGTTGCAAAACAGAAAAACTACCACATTGCAAAGCCATTTGATGTATCATATGAAGCAAGAAGCGAAATGTGTATGCTTATCCAGGATGCAGGTATTGCCCTTAACTACCACCACCCTGAAGTAGGTGCGGCAGGTCAGTTCGAAATCGAACCTGAACTTGGCGAAATGTCAAAAATGGCAGATGCTACAATGATTATTAAATATATTATCCACAATGTTGCAAGAAAGTACGGTTTGTCCGCTACATTTATGCCAAAGCCTGTAATGGGTGAAGCAGGAAGCGGTATGCATGTTCATATGCTCCTCCTGAAAGACGGAAAGCCTGTATTCTCTGATGACAACGGTTATGCAAACTTAAGTGAAACTGCTCACTACTTTATGGGCGGTCTTCTCAAACACATTGCATCACTCTGTGCTATCACAAACCCAAGCACAAACTCATTCAAGAGACTTGTTCCCGGATTTGAAGCACCTGTTACAGTTGGTTATGCTACTTCAAACAGAAGCGCAGTTATCCGTATCCCTGCTTATGCGAAGGAACCGGGCTTAAGAAGATTTGAACTGAGAAATCCTGATGCTACCTGTAACCCATACTTCTGCTATGCGGCAATCCTTATGGCAGGTCTTGACGGTATCAAAAACAAAATTGATCCTCATGCAAACGGCTGGGGCCCATATGATATGAACCTCTTCCACTTAAGCGATGAAGAAAAGGCAAAACTCAAACACCTTCCTACATCTCTTGACCAGGCTCTTGATGCACTTGAGGCAGACCACGATTACCTTACTGCAGGCGGAGTATTCCCTGAAGAACTTATCAAAAACCTTATTGCTTCAAAGAGAGCGGAATGCCGTGAACTTTCTGCTATTCCACATCCTGCAGAATTTGATAAGTACTATAACTTATAATCAAAAAACTTCATTATAACACATAATTTAATTTGCGGAGAAATTTTGCGATAATTACAAAAATGCAAAATTTTTCCGCATTTTTGTTTTGGTGATATAATTAACCCACACCAAACAAAAAGGAGAAATGTGTTATGAAAAATCTTGAAAACAAAATACGCGAACTTATGGACTCAATAGGAAGTATGATGATGAAGAAAAGAAATTATTTTTAAAGAATATCGCAGACTGTATAAGATAATATTTTGCAAACATAATTACTCTGCCTTAAACATATCATTTATTAAAATGACTAAGTTTGAGGTGAGTGTATTTTGAAGGATTACATATCGGAGAGAGTTATCACTCTGGCAGAATACATAATAGAAAATAAATCCACAGTACGTGCTACGGCAAAAAAATTTGGCATCTCAAAGTCCACGGTTCACAAAGATATTTCGGAAAGACTGTCAAAAATCAACCCGTCGCTTTTTTCAAAAGCAAGACTGATACTTGATGAAAACAAAGCAGAAAGACATATACGAGGCGGTATGGCGACAAAAAAGAAATATCTGAATATGTCATAATCCGAATATATCACATAAAACAAACATATAAAAAACCTCTCAAATTCCTTAATTATACCGGGGTATGAGAGGTTTTTTGTTATGGAAAAAGAGATAATTTAATTGCTTTTTCTTAAAGATTAATGTAAAATAAAGACAGATCAGTATATTTATTAAGATATAAAGGAGGTTTAATATGACACTGCTTACTGTTGCGGCACTTGCACCTGCGGTTTTTCTGTGTATATATGTATTCAAAATGGACAGAAATGAAAAAGAACCTGTATCACTTCTTCTGAAACTTCTCCTCTACGGAGCATTGGGGTGTATTCCGGTAATTATTATAGGAGGATTTCTGGAAGATATATTAAAAGCCGTATTTCCTTTCACTATGTTTCCCCGTAATGTATCAGTCCACTTATACAATTTTCTTTATTATTTCATCGTCGTGGCGTTGGTTGAGGAGGGCGTGAAATGCTTTATAATGTATCGTCAGACAGAAAAGCACCCTGAATTCAATTCACTGTTTGACGGCGTAATATATGCAGTATTTGTAAGTCTTGGTTTCGCCGCATTGGAAAATGTGCTCTATGTCACACAAAACGGTTGGATAAACGCAATTATGCGTGCTGTTCTTTCTGTTCCGGGGCATATGTTCTACGGCGTTATGATGGGATATTATTACAGTCTTATTCACATTTACAAAAAAGCCGCAGAGTATGAAGAAAGTTTTATATTCGACGGATACATAACAGAACCGTGTCACAGAATTTCTCATTCGGGATACAGGTGGAAATGTCTGATAGTACCTACTCTCGCTCACGGGCTTTATGACTTTTTGTGCACAATGGGAACCGGTCTTTCCGTAATTATGCTTATGGCATTTGTTATATTTATGTATGTACATTGCTTCAGAAGGATTTCCCGTATGTCGCAGGCAGATAAGTCGGATTTAAATTGTGTAGCACAGATTCTCTTCAAAAAATACCCCGGACTTTATGAAAAACTTAAAAATAATCAGTAATTTTGTTATAACCTCTTGACAAAAACCAAATAATATATTATGATAGGTGTAAAGTTTTTTGCTTTACACCTGTTTTGTGTTTTTTATATCATTCAGAAAGGAAGAATTTTTATGAAAAATCTGGACTACGGAAATCTTCTGGACTTTTATAAAAACATCCTTTCCGAAAAGCAGTTGGAAGCACTTGATCTTTATTACAACCAGGACTGCTCACTGTCTGAGATTGCAGGACAGTTCGGTATATCAAGACAAGGTGTAAGAGATGCCATCAAAAGAGGCGAAGCAGAACTTCTTTTGCTGGAAGAGAAACTGGGTATGATAAAGAAACTTAAATCTATCGAAGAAAAAGCAGAACTTATAAAATCTCATACAGATGACCAGAAGGTCATATCTGAAATAGACAGACTTATAGAAGAAATATATATATAAAGGAGGATTGCGGCATG
>JAZSJF010000461.1:0-6533 GCA_045534195.1 Clostridia bacterium
GCTCTGTGTGTTGTTTCTTTGGAAATTATATATACATTGGCATCACCTTTAAGACAAAGGTTGATTTCTTTTTTGTTATTTTTGAGAGCATTGTTTACATATGAAGTGATGTCTGCGAAATATACATTTCCGATATATTCCACATTAATTGATGTAATTTTGTCACCGATATCCGGTCTGGTGTTATATGTAACGGTATTTTCATCCCAATCGGATGTAACCTCGTATATATCTACATTTCCCTTATCATTGAGTTCTTTAGTGTAGAAAGAAAGATACGCATGGCTTGCAGAATTTGCTTCTGCTTCAGATAAGTCAAATCTCAAATATGATGCCACATCATCTCTTATATAGAGTGTAGTGGTTTTCTTATAATTTTTATCAGCCTTATCACCTCTTACATACACATCCTCTGCCACACGGAAGTACTGATTGTCTTTATCCACTCTGTCAGATACCGCTACTTCGTCCTTATATTCTGCCTTTGAAAGTTTGAGCATTTCCTTGGCTCTGTCTATTGCCATATCCTTGGAAGCATAGGTAAAGAGTCCTTCTCTTTTTGGAATCAGAGTCATAGGCGTTATAGGCTTTGAAAAGTCTTTTCCGTATAGAGCAATATATACACTTGAATCATCGCTCTTTTTTGTATATTCATAAGAAACGGTTACAGGTGAACCAAGAGAATTTTTGGTAGCAATTTTATTTCCTACCTTTGCACCAAGGAGTCTGTTCCGGTCGTCATACTCAAATACGTATCCTCTTGCATACTCTTCCTTGCAATCACTTGTAAACTTCACATCAGCATTGAGTTGATTGCCATATACACCGCCGTCTATGTAAGCCCCTACAAGTGATACGGACAAATCATCTATATAAAACGTATCACAAAGTGCAGCGTGTGTATTTCTGGCATTACCCTGTTGACCGATTCTTATTGCATTTACATAAGTATCAGACTTATTTTCTCTTGAACCGTTAGGGAGAAAAGCACTTTTTACAGTGTAATAATACACAAGTTCGGTCCACTCATTCCATGGTACGGAATAATATTTGACTTCATCAGGCGCACTCACTCTGTAGGCATATCTGTCCTCGTCAGGTCCTGTCATTACTATGTCAAAAACCGTTCCTTCGCTTATACTTAATTCATCGTCGGTATATTTTACAACATCTCTGTCTGCCGCACGCAACCCTTCTCCACTTTCTTTGTAAGCGCCTTTTTCTTTGTCAGGATAAACCCATACTGATATACGATAGGTCTTTCCCACATCTGTAGCATTAAGTTCTCTGCCAAAAAGATCAAGGGCTTTAATTGTAGCACTGGATGAGGTTCTTCCGCTTTGGCAAATAGATTTGCTTCCTGAATGTGCCTGTTCTTCAGAAATCTTGGTTCTTCCAACACCTGTACCGAATGCAGAAAATGATTTGTGAGATTTGACAGCAAACACATCATATATTGTGTAACTTTCCATATCGTCGGATTTCAATGTGTAATATCCGTAATCGGCGTATTCCATAACAGATATATCATCGATATATATCGTATCAGAAAGTGCCTCATTTAAAGAGTAATTACCACTCTGTCCCACTCTTATACTTTCAAGATAAGGATCACTCTTATCTTCTGTAGAGTCGGTAGGAAGATACTCTTCTGCAACTGTATATTCATAATTTATAAGTATCCATTCATTCCATGGAACATCATAATATCTGGTGTTTACCGTTCCTGTACGATATTTGTAACTCTGTCCGTCAGGACCTGCCATATATACATAAAATCTTGAAGATGTACTGTCTTTAAGTTCTTCCTGGGTATATCTGTTGTTTGCCTTTTCTTCATCAGAAAGTTTGTATGAATCTTTTTTGTACACGCCTGACTCTTTGTCAGCATATACATAGAATGAAATCATAAAAGTCTTTCCTATATCATCTTTTGTAAGTTTTCTGCCAAACAGATTGTGAATCTTAACTGTGGCACTCTGTGAACATCTTCCCTTCTGACATACAGACTTTGAACCTGAATATGCAAAAGAATCAGCAATATATGTCTTTGACATACCTGTACCGAATCCACAGAATGAAGGATGAGTAAATACCGCCAGATTTTCACCGGTAGTATAGCCCTCTATATTATCAGTTTTTGTCACTCTGAAATCATCTGCGCTCACTGATTCTGTATTGAAAGGAACCAATGTAAATACAAATAAAAAAGATAATATAATACTCAAAATTCTCTTCATAAACGGCTCTCCTTTTTAAAAAAAGTTATATATACCCATAGTAATAGTATTCTATCATAGATTATATAATAAATTACCTTTTCAAGTCAAACAAAAACCCCATTTTTTTACTATCCGATTAGTAGAAAATAGGGGGTGTTTTTTGTGTATTATTACTAATTACATCATCAATGTCATTATGGAACGAATACGGCAAACAACCTCCTCTCCGAGATCCTTCGGCTGACGCTCAGGATGACGCGGTGAGGAGGTTGTTTAATTTGATTTGAAAATTTTGTAAGTTAAATAATATTATCTGTCAAAATAATCACAGAGAGCATATATATTGTTGTTTATCATCTTCATCTGAGAGAGCAATTCTTCCCACGGAGTATAGAAGTTTGTGTAAAGACCTTTGTTTGCATTGGTATCTGCACCTTCGTCAAACTTATCATCACCCGGATTGTCCACATATCTGAACCAATGCCATCCTATGAATGCCTTTGATTCAAGCATATTTATGACAAAGTTCTGATAGTAATATCCTCTCTCCTTCTGGGTGGTAGCCTGATAACCTACCCCTGAGAAGTTTGTAAGACCTGTTTCATCATTAACTGCATCGGCACCTTTTGCATACCATTCTGCATTGATAAGAGGTTTACCTGCCCAACGGTAAAATCTGTCAATCATAGCGTGTTCTGCAGTCCAGGCATTGCCGTAATAGTCATATGCAACTACATCCACCCATCTTGATACGCCTCTGAATGAGCCGCGGTTTGGTTTGTCAAGTTTAGGTCCGAATATAAGGTGATTACTGTCATATTTTTTTATAGCAGTTACACACACATTCATATATCTGTCATATATAAACTCTACCCAGTCGGTCTTATCCTTCTGTGTCATATCTGAAATCCGCGCATTCTCGCCGTGACGGAGTTTGAACCACTCCCAGGCAGTATGATGATTAAAGATATTTTCCTGGTCGAACGGATCAAACAAAAGATACTTTTCAAGCATATTATCACTTGCAGGCGGCTCGTTATCAAAACTCCATCCCACTACGTGAGGATTGTCCGCATACTTATCCACAAGTAACTTTGCTCTTGTATCGGCACACTCTTCAAATCCGGGGTCAAACACATACATAATACCGTCATTATAAGACTTATATGACTGAAGAATAGTTGTATATCCCACCTGATTTAGTGGAGTAACCTTGTCAGCATCAAGCATCAACTTGTATTTACCTACAAATCCGCAACCGTTAAAGCCGTATGGTCGTAATTCATCCACTACCATATTTGCCCAGTTTTCATCAGTGCCATATTTGGCATTAAATGCCGCTTTTTCTCTTTCGTTATTCTTTTCAGGTCTTACTACACCTACACCTGCGTGAATCTGTCTGTATCCCTCGGGATCTATAAACCACCATCTGCCGTCTATCTCTTTTGTATAGAAATAGCCTGTTGCTTCATACTTTTCATCGGTTATGGGGCTTCCGTATTTATTGAGGGTAAGTTCACCCTTTACCGGTGTGTAATCCTTAAGAGAATCTATAGTTCTTGTAGGGGTGGGGATATATGTACCCTTTGTGCCTCTGTCACGCTTTTTCATAGCAATTTCGTAGTTTGAATAATCAAAGGAGGATACCTTCTTCTGTCCTTCTTTCAGTCCCAGACCTTCAAAAATAAGGGTAGGTTTATAGTTTCTCTGTTCAGATTGCCAACTGATAAATGATACATCTGAATCTTCTGTTTTTATAAAGAATGTAAGATTGTCTGCCTTTTTATTTATCATTTCATTTGCATAGGATGATATATCAAAAAAGTATACTACATCTTTATTCTCAACAGTTAATTCCGAAACCTTCCTGATATCAGATGATGCAGCATTATATGTAATATTATTTTCATCCAAACTCGAATTTATCGCATATATCTCCACTTTACCCGGCTTGTAAACCGCACTTGTATAAAGACAGATATATGCATCGGATACGGACTTTTTGACTGATTTTGAAATATCAAATTTAAGCACAGCTGCAGAATCAAGGTTAATATTAAGTGTTGTCTTGGAGGAAGACTTCGAGTCAGGATGTGTTGCGGAAACATTTACATCTTTTACAGATTCAAAGTATTCATTTTCATTGTCTACTCTTTCATCAAAGGAAAGTGCATCCTTATATTCTGCTTTTGATAATTCTATCATTTCTTTGGCTGTTTTTTTCGCATAAGCCTGAGTCACGTAATCTGAATGAACTATTTCAGAAGCGGAAACCATTGGCTTGGAAGGATCTGAACCATAACAGGTGGCATATATCTTTGATGTATCACTTTTTCTGTTGTATTCGGACAGTGTAAACACTTCCGCACCTAAAGCATCCTTTGTCACAGTCTTATCACCTATATAAGCACCTATAAGTCTGTTATCAGTGTCATATTCAAATATCATTGTACGTGCATATGAACTTCCGCTGTTAGTTGCATACTCAGTTACAACCTCCACTTTATTACCATCAAAACCTCCATTGATGATAGCCCTCGCTTCCTCCACATATAAATCATCGATGTAAAGTGAAGATGCAAGAGCATTATTTATGGTATAATCACAATTTGTCTGCCCTATTCTTACGGCATTTATATACGGATCAGATTTTTTTTCTGTACTTCCTGTAGGAAGAAACTCCGATCCTATGGTATAATAATGTGTTATCTTTGTCCACTGATTCCAGGGAATGAAATACTCTCCGTTAAACGGTGTTTCGTGCCCCTGGCGGTTTTGGTAGTTATCCTCATCAGGACCTGCCATAACCACACTGATTACTGTTCCTTCACTTTTTTTAAGTTCTTCTGCGCTGTAGAGGTGCTTTTGTCTGTCATCGCCTTCATCACCTGAATATGCACTCTTGAATACTCCGTCACTCATATCCGCATATACATAAAAGGAAATTGCAATCTTTTTACCTACATCTGCTTTTGTAAGTTCTCTGCCAAAAAGATTGAGGGCTTTTATTGTACCGCCCGGTTTGTTTCTGTTCTTCTGATGCAATGCCTTTTGTCCGGAGTGTACAATCTTGTCAGATACGGTAATTTTTGCTCTTCCTTCACCGAAATTTGAAAATGATTTATGGACCTTTACATTAAACTTATCTTTGGAAGTATAGTTTTCCATATCATCATACTTTTCGATTTCATCTGCAGAAGCCGACAATACATTTGTACAAATACACCCTATCAACATTGTCAACACAAGAAATACTGATAATATCTTTTTCATTTTTTGTTCCTCTATTTAATACAGTGTTTATCTATCAAAATAATCTGCAAGAGAATAAACATTGTTATTTATCCTCTTCATCTGTGAAAGGAGCTCTTCCCATGGTGTATAGAAGTTTGTGTATATACCTTTATTCGCATTGGTATCTGCACCTTCGTCAAGCTTTTTGTCTCCCGGGTTGTCCACATATCTGAACCATTGCCATCCTACAAATACCTTTGATTCAAGCATATTAAGTACAAAGTTCTGATAGTAGTATCCTCTCTCAGCCTGAGTGGTTGCCTGATAGCCAACACCTGAGAAGTTGGTGAGTCCTGTTTCTTCTGTGCATGCATCTGCACCCTTACAGTACCATTCTGCATTTATCATAGGTCTTCCGGAAGCACGATAAAATCTGTCTATCATAGGAAGCTCTGCAGTCCATGCATTACCATAATAGTCATAGCATACGATATCTACCCAATCATCCATAGCTCTGAAGGATGCAAGGTGAGGTTTATCAAGCTTCGGTCCCAAAAACATATGATTCGGTGCATATTTTTTGATTGCATCGTGGCATACCTTCATATATCTGTCATAGACAAACTCTACCCAGTCAAATCTGTCCTTATCTGTCACATCACTTAATGTAGCATTTTCTCCGTGACGGGCTTTGAGCCATTCCCATGCAGTATAGTAGTTGTAGGGATACTCTCCGTCAGGGTCGCAGGTAAGATAGCTCAAAAGCATATCGTCATTGGCAATAGGCTCATTATCTGTATACCACCCAATAATATATGGGCTGTCTGCATATGGTTCAATCCATGATTTGGCTCTTCTGTCTGATGTTTCTTCGAAAACCGGATCAAATACACAAAGCATATTGTCCTTTTCTGTAACAAAGGATATTTTAAATCCCACCTGTGCCAGAGGAATGGTATCATCCTTCGCCATAGGAAGCATCTTGTGATAATCACTCCATGGACCACAACCGTTGAAGTCGTATTTTCTTAAATCCTCGGGAATTTTATTTGCCCAGTTTTCTTCTGTGCCGTAAAC
>JAZSJF010000081.1:0-6208 GCA_045534195.1 Clostridia bacterium
TTTGGACCAATTTTATATTATTTTTGTCAAAAACAGTCCATTTTCACAAAAACAGACTGTAAAAATATATTTTACAGTCTGTTTAAACTAAAACTCTATCATAACTACCTGATTATTCTCTATAACATCAACCTTTGGAGACCAGGAAAGAAGTCTTCTCTGATCAAGAACAGAATATCTGGCATTATAAAAATCCACGCCCTCTATCTCAATATTATGTTTCCCGCCGGAGATGTTGGAAATAACAAGCACATTTTTATTTCCATCCGAAGCACATACTGCATAGATATCCTCTGTATCACATTTAAGTTCTACCTGATTTTGCAACTTATAAAGATGATTAAATGCAGCAAGTGCATAATATGCATGATGTGGCTTCTGTGTATATGGGTCAAAAAGTGCCATATGATTACCACCGCTTATTCTGGCATCATATATATTCATCACATCAATTTTTTCGTTTTGCATAGAAAGCATCATAGCCATACATTCTGCACTATGATGTTCCGTGCCTCTTTCATCAGCAAAAGGATTCCATTCATTAAGATGAATTTCTATATCTGTCATATCTAGTTTTTCCATCTCTTTTGTGAGCCATTTTGTCTCACAAAGTACATTTTCTGTACATGAATAAGAATGCCACGAATAGAAATCTATAGGAGAATTTGTTTCTTTTATGTGTTTAATAAATCCATAGAAAAATTCTTCATAATACTCGTGAAATTTGGTAGGAGTATTGCCATCTTTTAGTGCAATCTGTTTATAAAACCCTATTGCACCGTATCCGCCTACTTTAATTCTGTCACCAAATCTTGATTTGAGTTTCTTTGCTGTCACTTCATATAGACGATAATATTCCTCTGCAGTCCCGTTCCAAAGTTGAGAAATTCTTAAACCGTCGTCAGGTTCTCCCCATATTTCCCAATATGTAATATCATAGTGATATCCGTCTGCCCATCCGTCTATATAGTGAGCAACAATGTGCTCACAGATTGATGCCCATTTTTCAAAATCCTTCGGTGGGTCAATACGATACGACTTAAAAAAAGCCTGATTTTCAATTGTTTCACCGAGTCTATAATATGGCTCTACTTTTGCCTCTATTAAGGCAGTAATAAGAGCATCAGTAAATGTAAAATCATATGAATTGGGATCATTTACATCTGCATCAAAATTACGAAATACATTTGAAATGTCAACAAATCTGTTTCCTCCAAAAGCACCTGCTACATCATGAAGTCTTGAATAAGGACTTCCCATCTCAGTAAGATAATGAAAATTCTGAAAGTATTTATCAGCAATTCCTCCAACAGGAGGTTGTCCTACGCCGTGCAACGGCTTAATTTTGCCAACAATTTTATCAGTATCAACAATAATTTTTGCCATACAATTCACCTCAAAAAATATTTCCACAACAATTATACATATTAAACATCAAAAGTCAACATAATTCCCAACGAATTTTATTCGAATTTTACCTCTACCAGTCTTAATCCCTTCGCAGGTAATGTAATCCCCGACAGATGCCTTTTGTTTTCTTCAAAAACCCTATCGATAATATCAATGTCCAGTTTACCAATACCGATTTCATAAAGCGTTCCGCTTATTATTCTAACCATATTGTAGAGAAAGCCTGTTCCGTTTACAACGATTGATACAACCCCCTCCGAGTCAGTGATGTCTATTGAATTTATAGTTCTCACTGTAGACTTTTTTGACCTGGAAAGAGAAGAAAACCCGATAAAATCGTGTGTTCCGATAAGTTTAAGAGATGCTTTTCTCATAAGTTCCACATCAGGTTTTACTCCTGTATAATAAACATACTTTCTGATAAACACATCAGGCTTTTCATAAGCAATTCTGTATTCATAGGTTTTGTTTTTTGCATTTAATCTTGAGTGAAATCTGTCATCTGCTATGCATATATCTTTTACAAGTATGTCTTCAGGAAGATAATGGTTAAGATATTCTTTTATCTCACATATGTCCTTGTCTGTATGGCATTTAAAATTCACTGTCTGATTAAGAGCATGTACCCCTGCATCCGTTCTTCCGGATGAAAACACTTCGATATTTCTTTCACACATCAGCGAAAGTACATTTTCGATTTTTTCCTGAATTGTGTTTTTGGTGTTTCCCTGTCTTTGCCAGCCGTTATATTTTGTCCCGTCATAGGATATTGTCATTCTGTAATTAGTCATAATTTTCAGTAACTCCCCTTCCTATTCTTTTTGTACTGAAAAGGTGTTATGCCAAATCTCTTTTTAAAAACCGATATAAAATACGAACAATCAGAAAATCCCGCTTTCATGGAACACTCTGTAACATTCTCTCCTTCATCAAGAAGTTTCTTTGCATATGAAATCCTTTTGGCGTTAAGAAGTTCCTGAGGAGAAAGTCCTACATATTTTTTGAACCATCTGTTGAGAGTTGATATACTTATGTTAAATTTTTCTGCCACATCCCCCACATTGGAAATATCTGTTTTGTTGGCATCTATATATTCCACTATTTCTCTCACATTGGGAGGAATATTAGAACTATCACTTATCCCCTCTCCCATCTTTTCATCAATCATAAGGCATAATTTCAGGATATCAGAAAGTTTTTTCAGCGAAGAGATTTCATCTGAATTGTTGTAAAGTTTAAAAAATATCCGCTTTAACACTTCATAATCTTCATTATCAAAACTTATCTTTCCCACAAAAGTTCCGTCATTGAGAAGAGGCAAAAGTTCCTTTCCGCATTCCTTGTCAAACCACAGACAATAATGCTCCGCCTCTGTCTTATCTTCAGGAATATACATATGGATATCCCCCGGTGCAGACAATATGATATCACCCGGTCTTAGAGAATACACCGAATTTTTTACAAAAAACGAAGCATTCCCTGTTATATGAAAATAAATTTCATAATTATCGTGTATATGTATATCATCAAGCCCCGGATCATCAGGATAAGTATACCGTCTGGAATGAGATACATAGTATGACAGATTATTCATAAGTGTTATTTTATCGTATACTAAATGTTGTTTGCCTACTTTGTCTGACACATAAATCACCGCTTTGATTAAAAATTCATATTTTTTGATTAAATTGGTATACAAATATAAAATATTTTGTTATAAAATGATAATAACATACTATTCTAAAAAAGAAAAGAGGATTTTATGAAATTTAATTACAGAAATAAGGAAGCAGACAAAAACTATCTCTATTTAAAAGAAAATCCACAAAAAATTCCCTTTTATTTTACATATGCAAAAACTGAATATAAGGGATTCGGAAGTGATGATTTTAAACTCATAAATACAGAAACTACAACAAACGGTCAGAGAGAAGATACTGTTTTTGAATATCTTTTAAAAGATGTACTTACAGTAACTGTGCTCCTTACCCATTATTATTCACACGGTGCAACAGAATGGACAGTTTATTTCGAAAACAAAACTGACAAAAACACCGATGTTATATCAAACTACTATTCAAAGATAACTTTAGAAGGCGAAAAGCCCGTCTTAAAAGGAATATTGGGTGATCACGAAAACAAGTACACTCCATATGAATATGACCTGACAAAAGATAAAGTCAACTTCGTATCCGACACAGGAAGAGCAACACACATTTACTTCCCGTATTTCAACATAGAATATGCAGATAAAGGATGTATGTTTGCAATCGGTTGGGGCGGCACTTGGGAAGCAGATTTCAGATCAGAAAACAATATTACTGAATATACTGCAAAATCTGTAAATAATTTTAATACATATATCAAACCCGGTGAAAAAATCCGTACAGCGTTATTCCTCTCTGCACCTTACACAGTAAGAAATGAATTTTATGCAACAAACTACTGGAGAAACTTCTATATAGAATGCAATATGCCAAAAGCCGATAAGGAAGGCAATCCTATTGAACCCTTCTCTACCGTTTGTCTTGCAAATGACACCGGACTGGTAAACACAGACGGAAGTATATCGGAAAGATACTTTACATACAAACCAAGTATTGACAAAATGATTGAAGAAGATGTAAAAGTAGACTTCAGATGGTTTGATGCAGGATGGTATATAGCACCTGACAAAACAACCGTTCCGAGAGACTGGTGGGGTACTGTGGGCACTTGGGTACTGGATAGCGAAAAGTGGCCCGGAAAGACATTTCTCGAATCCACAGACTATGCAAGAAGCCACGGAATGAAAACACTTATGTGGTTTGAACCTGAAAGAACTACAAATCCCGAAGCCCTTGAAAAGAACTTCGGATACAAAAAAGAATGGGCAATCGAAATTGAAGGTGTAAGAGGAATTGCCAACAATATCGGAAATCAGGAATGTTTCGACTGGACAGGAGGTCAGATCACAAAAACATTAAGAGAAAACAAAGTAGAAATGTACCGTGAAGACAACAACTATAAATCTGCTGTACTGTGGGAATACCTTGACAAAAAAGAAGGCGAAGGAAGACTTGGTATTACCGAAAGTAAACTTCTCGATGCACATTACAGAATGTGGGATATATTCATTGATACCACATTAAGCTACGGAGGATGCGGATTTGTCGATTCCTGTGCATCAGGCGGCGGAAGAAACGATATCGAATCAATGAGAAGAGGTATTCCGCTTCTCAGAAGTGATGCCGACAGAACATCAACTGCATTAAGACTCTCAATGAGTTCTTCATTCCACAGATGGATTCCTTTCTGCGGTGCTGCAACAAGAGAACAGGAAGGAGAACTTTCTTCAAAAGGCATATGTGATGTATACACATGGAGAGCATCATATCTTGCTGTACTCAATTGTAATGCACAGTATACTCAGGATCCCGAAACAGATTTTGATATGATAAGATTCGGTCTGAGAGAATGGGACGAAATCAAAAAATACTTCTCAAAGGATTTCTATTATCTCACCCCGTTCCACACACACACCGATAAAGAAGGCTTCACATCATTTATGTATTACGACAACGAAGAAAACACAGGTGTTCTCTATGCTTTCAGACAGGAAGAATGTGAAGAAAGCACTTTGGAAATAACAATACCTTCACTTGTATCTGACAAAAATCTCATACTCACAGACAGAGATACAAATGAAGAATTAGTTACAAAAGACAATGCACTTACAATCACTTTCCCGTCAAAAAGATGTGCAAAACTATTTATGATAAAGGAGATGAAATAAATGTATTCATTACCAATCCCCGCACTTGTAGCCATATCCGTAATTACTTTGTGGATAAGATCAATTATAAACGGATACTATTCAAAGGGCGTTTCTAAAGATAACTCATTTCTTGTCTGGTTATTCGGCGCAATTCAGAGTCTTTCGTGTCTTTGTGCGATAACAGTTATTTTTATTGTATCAGGAGGGCTAAAAACTCTCAGTCCTTTCACGCTCATATTAGGTATACTTATGGGTGCAGTCAATGTTGTAAACATCTACACAAATATGAAAGCAATATCAATGGGACCTTTTTCGTATACCACAGTTATAATTAACCTTTCCACAATTGTAACTGCACTGTCAGGATTATTTTTCTTTGGCGAAAGCATATCCAAAGTTCAGTTGTGCGGAATTGCACTTATGACAGTTTGTATATTCTTATCTACAGAAAAGAAAGAAGACGAAGCAGCAAAAAAAGCAAATCTCATATGGCTTATCTTCACTCTTATTGCAACAATTACATCCGGTGCAACAGGTGTTATGCAGAAAACTCACCAGACAAGCGAATTTGCCAATGAGATTCCTGCAATACTGATGATTTGTTTCGGAATATCAATTGTATTTTCTCTTGTAATGGCATTTACACAAAAAGACAGAAAAGAAATCAAAATCCAAGGAAATGTATCAAAAATATTCCTGATGCCAATAATTTCAGGTGCATTTTTTGCATTCCCCCACTCCATAAATATCTTTCTTTCAGGAAAGATGCCAACAGTAATATTCTTCCCGTTGATTAACTTCTTACCTATGGTACTTACTATGGTAATGGGAATTATACTTTTCAAAGAAAAACTCACAAAGAAACAATGGACGGGTATTGCTTTCGGAATAGCATCAATGATTCTTGTAAGCGGCTTATTTTAAGCCGCTTATTTTTTATTTATGAAAATTGCATAATAAAAAGTTTTGTATTTAATCGGCATAATGTTATTTATTGTTCAATATAAACAATTTAACATTGTTCAATTGAAATTAATACTT
>JAZSJF010000372.1:0-1819 GCA_045534195.1 Clostridia bacterium
TTAATATGTATTATCAGTATCATATACATATGTATCATTGAAAAAATATCAGGTTTCTGATATAATCAAAAATGATAAGAATATATAAAAATAAAATAAGATTTTGTATTTGAACTGTTGGTTACATATTGTATAATAAGAGTAAGATTTCAAAAAATCAGATGTATATTTTTATATAACACAGTTACATATCGTGTTATATTTAATATATAATTACAAAAAAGGAGAGAAACAAAATGAAAAAATTGTTATCAGTATTGCTGGCACTTACATTGATTGCATCGGTATTGTGTGCACCTGTATTTGCCGCAGACGAAATTAAAATCACTATCAACGACGAAGCAAAGACATTTGATGTAATGCCTGTTATCGTTGAAGGCAGAACACTTGTTCCGATGAGAGGTATCTTCGAAGCATTGGGCGCAGAAGTAGGTTGGGATGATGCAACAAAGACCGTAACAGGCAAAACTGCAAAAGTTACAGTCAAACTTCAGATTGGCTCAAAACTTGCTATCGTAGGCACTGATGCAAAATCACTTGACGTTCCTGCTCAGATTGTAGACGGAAGAACAATGGTTCCTGTAAGATTTATCGCTGAATCCATGGGTTGTAAGGTTGACTGGGATGCGGCTACAAAGACAGTTATCATCGTTGACGAAAACGCACCTAAAAAAGCCGCAGACGGCGGTGTGGTTGTTGTATCTGCAGACAATTTCTATGAAAAACTCGAGATACCTAACAAAGATACTGCAGTTGTAACAAAGGACGATGCTACAAAAACTGTTAAAATCGAAGTATCAAAACTTCCTGAAAAAGCAGCATTGGCAAGATTGTTCTACAAAGATTTGGTAGATACAGCGCTTATTCCTGACGGAGATACACTCCTTATCAAGTTTGATGCAAGACTTATATCAGGCGGTTATGAAGGCAAAGGCTATGTCAAGGTATCATTCCAGTCAAAAGCAAATACTGCAAAGAAACCTATCTTCTCAAGCGTTTCATTCGGCACTGACTGGACAACTGTATACGCACCATTCGTACAGAAAGACGGTGCTAACCACGAACTTGGTTTCAGATACGGTTCTTGCATACAGACTATCGAATTCAAAAACTTTGAACTTATAAACTACGGTACATCCAAGAAGGTTGGAGATTTCACATCTTCACTTTGTCCTGATCCCGGTGCACCTGCAGAAACTACAAAACCTGCAGAAACCACAAAGCCTGCAGAACCAACTCCTGCACCTTCACAGACAATTACCGATGCTAAACTTCCTTCAGGCGGTACAGTTGTTATGGGAAGTGAAGCAATCAAGAGTTTCTCAATCAAAGAAGAATTTGGTAAAGGCTCTGTAAAAGACGGTGTTGTAACTGCAGATATCACAACAAAACCTGAAAAAGATTCAAATATTTCACTTGGCCTTTCAGGCAGTGTGAAAGATAAACTCAAAGAAGGCGATGTTGGTATAATGGTATTTAAGGCTCGTCTTGTTTCCGGTGGAGAAAATGGCGTAGGCTATATCAAACCGCAGATTCAGGAAAAAGAATCTCCATATACAAAGACCCTTTTCGCAAGAACAACATTCGGAACAGACTGGACAACATGTTACCTTCCTTTCGTTACAAAGAAAGGTGCAGAATCAGTAAGTATGAGACTTGGCGGTATGGTACAGAAGGTAGAAATCAAAGATTTCCAGATTATCAACTATGGTTCAAGTGTGAAATTTGAACAATTGCCATCTACTATAATTGCAGAAAATAAATAAATGATATAACGGGAAAACATTGTACAGAGATGTACAATGTTTTCTTTTTTTAT
>JAZSJF010000128.1:0-2337 GCA_045534195.1 Clostridia bacterium
TTCAGTGGCTTTATTTCGGTTATCTTGCCGCTATCAAAACACAGAACGGTGCGGCTATGAGTGTGGGAAGAATCTCCACATTTTTGGATATCTATATTGAAAGAGATCTTAAGAACGGTACTATTACCGAGTCTGAAGCACAGGAACTTATTGACCATATGGTAATGAAGTTCCGTATGGTTAAGTTTGCACGTATCCCTGCATACAACCAACTCTTCAGCGGTGACCCTGTATGGGCTACACTTGAAGTGGGCGGTATAGGTGTGGACGGAAGATCAATGGTTACAAAGACAGATTTCAGATTCCTTCATACACTGGAAAATATGGGACCTTCTCCCGAACCAAACCTTACAGTTCTTTATTCAAGCAAACTTGGCACTAATTTTAAGAATTACGCTGCAGAAATATCTATCAAGACAAGTTCAGTTCAGTATGAAAATGATGATGTTATGAAGCCTGTATGGGGCGATGACTATTCTATCTGCTGCTGTGTATCCGCTACTCAGACCGGTAAGGAGATGCAGTTCTTCGGTGCAAGAGCAAACCTTGCAAAGGCACTTATATATGCTATCAACGGCGGTAAGGATACCAAGACAAAAGAGCAGGTAAGTCCGCCTTATGCACCTGTTACAAGTGAATATCTTGATTATGAAGAAGTAATTGGGAAGTTTGATGTAATGATGGACTGGCTTACATCACTTTATGTAAATACTCTCAATGTAATCCAGTATATGCACGATAAATATAACTACGAAGCGGCAGAAATGGCGCTTATAGATACAGATCTCCGTCGTACTTTTGCTACCGGTATAGCAGGATTTTCTCACGTTGTTGACTCCCTGAGTGCCATTAAGTATGCAAAGGTTAAATGTATCCGTGACGAAGACGGACTTGTTGTGGACTTTGTCACAGAAGGTGACTTCCCAAGATACGGAAATGACGATGACAGAGCAGATGATATCGCTATGTGGGTTCTTAAGATGTTTCTTGAAAAAATCAAAAAGAATCATACATACCGTGATTCAGAGGCTACTACAAGTATTCTTACAATTACATCAAATGTCGTATACGGCAAGGCTACAGGCAATCTGCCTGACGGAAGAAGAGCGGGAGAACCGTTGTCACCGGGGGCAAACCCAAGTTACGGTGCAGAAGAGAACGGTCTTCTTGCATCACTTAATTCTGTTGCCAAACTTCCATACCACTGGGCGCTTGACGGCATCTCAAATACTCAGACAATCAATCCTGATGCTCTCGGACACAATGATGAAGAACGCCGTGACAATCTTGTAAATATTATGGACGGATACTTCGACCAGGGTGCTCACCACCTTAATGTGAATGTGTTCGGTATAGAGAAACTCTACGATGCAATGGAACATCCGGAAAAGGAAGAGTATGCAAACTTTACTATCCGTGTATCCGGTTATGCGGTTAAGTTTATCGACCTTACCAGAGAACAACAGATGGATGTAATATCCAGAACCTGCCATGCAAGAGTATAAACTGAAAGTCCATTCTCTCGAGAGTTTTGGCTCAGTAGACGGTCCCGGTGTGAGATTTGTGGTGTTTTTGCAGGGATGCAAAATGCGATGCAGATACTGTCACAATCCGGAAACCTGGTCAGTGGAGGGTGGAGAAGAATACAGTACAGATGCTCTTTGCGAAAAGGTGCTTAAGTACCGCACATACTGGGGGAAGGATTCTTCCAAAGGTGGGGTTACCGTAAGCGGAGGAGAACCGCTTTTGCAGATAAAACCCCTTACAGATTTTATGAAAAAAATGAAGTGTAAGGGTGTGCATACTGCAATAGATACATCAGGACAACCCTTCTCATCGGAGGGGGAGTTTATGGAGGATTTTCGCGAACTTATAGAGTATGTGGATTTGTTTATACTGGATATAAAACAGTTTGACAGAGAAGGACACAAAGCACTTACGGGATTTGATAATGACAATATCTTTAAGATGGCTGAATTCCTTTCTGACAACGGCAAAAAAATGTGGATAAGACATGTGCTTGTGCCGGGACTTACAGATGATGAAAAGGATTTAAAAAACATTTCAGAATTTATCTCACGACTCAGAACAGTGGAGAGGGTAGAGGTTCTTCCTTATCATTCTCTGGGAATGTTCAAGTGGGAGAAACTTGGTATTCCGTATACTCTTAAGGATACAACATCCCCGGTCAGAGAAGAAATCATAAAGGCGGAAAGAATACTGAATGTAAGCGGAGAAAATATCTGATTACAGAATTTAACAGAATTGAATTGGGACTGTAAAAAATCTATTTTACAGTCCCTGTTTTTATGATTAAGGGAATAGGAAAAAGACTTC
>JAZSJF010000095.1:0-4662 GCA_045534195.1 Clostridia bacterium
AGCAAGGATAAATACCGGCTACAGTATTGTGTTTGTAGCACGGACGAGATGTGCATATTCGGATTTTTGGGAGATAAAATCCTCCATAGACGAATGTATGGAGAATTCCGGTCTTATTAAATGAAGAAACTATTACTTAAACTGATATTATTTTATCGGAAATATATTTCGCCTTTAAAACCGTCTTGTTGTCGGTTTGTACCTACATGTTCGGAGTACGCTCTTCAGGCTGTAGAGAAGTATGGCGTATTCAAAGGATGTATACTTTCATTATGGCGTATATTAAGGTGTAATCCTTTTTCAAAGGGCGGCTATGATCCGTTGAAATAATATATCGAAAGGGAATTATTATGTTTGATTTGATAGCAAGAGCGCTTGGCTGGATTTTCTACTGGATTTACAATTTTGTGGATAATTACGGCGTGGCTCTTATAATATTTACGGTTCTGATCAAGATTTGTATGGTTCCTATGAGTATCAAGCAACAGAAATCTACCATCAAGATGCAACAGATTCAACCGCTTATCAAGGATATTCAGGAAAAGTACAAAAACGACCAGCAAAAAATGCAGGCAGAAACTATGAAACTCTACAAAGAGCATGATGTCAAAGTGGCTGCAGGATGTCTTCCAATGCTTATTCAACTTCCGATACTTATTTGTCTTTATCAGGTTATCAGTTACCCTTTGACTTATATTTTTGGATTCAGTGCACAGGAAAGTTGGGAAGCAATCAGCCGTTTTGAATATTCAGGCGGAGTGATGCTCAATGAAGCAATAAGAAACGGCAGTATCCATGGTTCTATTGCTCAGATCAAAGCAGCAACAGAGATGTTTAAACTTGGAGAATTCGGCGGAATGAACTTTATGTTTCTCAATATGGATTTGTCACTTGCGCCAAACCATACAGGTTGGGTTCCCAATATTATGTGGGTAATTCCTGCTCTTGCAGCATTTACAACATATCTTACAACTAAGATTTCCATGAGTGCGGCAAAGAAGAGAAACAACACCGAAGAAGATCAGAAGCCTAAGAGAGTACTCAACCCTGAGGCAAAACCTGATAAGGGTGATCAGACACAGCAGACCACACAGACAATGAATGTTATTATGCCGTTCTTTACATTGTGGCTTGCATTCACATACTCTGCATCACTTGGTTTTTATTGGTTGTTGAGTAATATTGTTGCTATTTTGCAGCAACTCTATATCAACAAAAAATACGGTAGCCTTTATGCAGAGGAAATCGGCGAAGTAATCAAAGAAAAAGAGTACGAACAGAAGATAAAAAGATTAAGCAATCACAAAAAGAAAAAATAAACAGAGGAGATAAGACAATGAAATCTGTTGAAATGATAGGTAAAACAGTTGAAGAGGCTGTTGAACTTGCGCTCAAAGAACTGGGCGTATCAAAAGACGAAGTAGAAATTGAAGTTGTAGATAACGGTGCCAAGGGATTTCTCGGAATGGGTTCCAGAGATGCCAAGGTTGTCGTAACATATAACTATGACCCGGAAAAGATTGCAAAGAAGTTCCTTGACGGACTTTTTGAAGCATGGGGCGAAGAAGTAGAAGTATGGACAAGACTTGAAGATGATATTCTGAGAGTAGAACTTGCAGGTGACAATATGGGTGTTGTAATCGGCAAACGCGGTGATACTCTTGATGCCATCCAGTATCTTGTAAGCCTTTGTGTAAACAAAGGACAGAAAGATTTCTTAAAAGTTTCTGTAGATACAGAAAACTACAGAGAAAAGAGAAACAAAACTCTTGAATCTCTTTCTAAGAAACTTGCAATCAGAGTTGCAAAGACAAGAAAGAATATGACTCTTGAACCGATGAACTCTTACGAAAGAAGAATCATTCACGCAACACTTCAGAATGACAGATATGTAACAACTTACAGTATCGGTCAGGCACCAAACAGAAGAGTAGTAATTGCTTATAATAAGAAGTAATAAAAAACAGGGGTGTATTTTTACACCCTTTTTTGCATTTTATTTTGAAGAAGGAGGCTTTATTATGAATTTTGACAGTACAATCGCTGCGATATCCACTCCATTGGGAGTTGGCGGTATTGCCATAGTCAGAATGAGCGGAGACAAAGCGATAGAAATAGCCGACAGACTTTTTAAAGGCAAAAAGAGCCTTCTTGAAGTAAAAACTCATACCATTCATTACGGAAATATGGTTTCTGAAGACGGTAATGTGATAGATGAAGTAATGGTATCTGTGATGAAAGCGCCCAATACCTATACAAGAGAAGATGTGGTGGAAATCAACTGCCACGGTTCGGTTTATGGTGCAAGAAAAGTGCTTGAAGAACTTATAAAGGCGGGAGCATCTCTGGCAGAAGGCGGAGAATTTACAAAAAGAGCCTTCTTAAACGGAAGAATAGACCTTACAAAAGCCGAAGCAGTCATAGATATTATCAATTCAAAGACATCATCTGCCCATACACTGGGAGTAAATCAACTGGGAGGACATCTGAGTCAGAAAATAAATGAAATAAGAGAAAGTCTTCTCAGCCTTACATCACATCTTCAGGCTTTGCTTGATTTTCCTGAAGAAGGACTTGAACCCTTTGAAGAAAATGAGTATTATGATATACTAAAATCCACAGATGAAAAAATATCACAACTTATAAAAACTTCAGACAAAGGCAGAATCATCCGTGACGGTATAGAAACTGTCATATGCGGAAAGCCCAATGTGGGAAAATCATCACTTCTCAATCTCCTCTCAGGTACAGAAAGAGCCATTGTTACCGAAATAGAAGGTACTACCCGTGACAGTATAGAAGAGTATGTGTATATGGAGGATGTTGCACTCAAAGTTATTGATACTGCAGGTATCAGAGAAACAGGTGACACTGTTGAGAAAATCGGCGTGGAAAAATCAAAGGCACTTATAGAAAGTGCATCACTTGTTATATTTTTGCTGGATGCTCTCAATCCCCCTGACAAAAATGACATTCTTATCCGTGACCTTGTAAGAGATAAAAAGACAATTGTTCTCATAAACAAATCAGAGAATGACATAAATGAAGAAACAAAGAAATTCAGTAATGAATTTGAAAATGTTATAGAATTTTCCGTGAAGGAAGAAAAGGGCGTAAGAGAACTGGGGCAGACTATAAAAAGACTTTTTGAACTTGGCGAACTTGATGGCGACAATGCGGAGGCTATAATTAATATGCGTCATAAGGAAGCACTTTTTAAGGCGCAGAAATCAGTGAAGGGCGCTATAGAAACTCTTGATATGGGAATGAGTGCCGATATGACTTTTATAGATGTGGAAAACGCCATATCAGCCCTTGGTGAGATAACAGGTCTTACAGTCAGTGAAGAAATAGTGGATGGAATATTCCACAAGTTCTGTGTGGGTAAATAATCCACATAATCCTGAAAAGAAAGGATGTTGCAAATGGAAATATATGATGCGGGAAGTTATGATGTTGCAGTAGTAGGCGGTGGACATGCCGGTTGCGAAGCAGCACTTGCAAGCGCAAGACTTGGAATGAATACAATAATGTTTGCCATAAATCTTGATACTGTTGCAAATATGCCCTGTAATCCCTGCATAGGCGGTACAGCAAAGGGACATCTGGTAAGAGAGATAGATGCTCTTGGCGGTGAAATGGGAAAAGTAGCAGACGCTACATTTATTCAGTCAAGAGTGCTCAATAAGGGAAAGGGCCCTGCAGTATATTCTCTTCGTGTTCAGTCGGACAGAAGAGCATATCAGCAGGAAATGAAGCACAGACTTGAAAAGTGTGCAAATCTTGATGTAAAACAGGCAGAAATTACAGAAATAGAATTTAATGATGATAACTCTGTAAAAAGTGTCATTACAAATATAGGTGCAAGATACTCTGTAAAGGCGGTTATCATCGCTACGGGTACATTCCTTAAGGGAAAGGTAATTGTAGGGGATGTGGCATATTCAAGCGGCCCTGATGGAGTATTTCCTGCAGACAGTCTTTCTGTATGCCTTAAGGAAAAGGGACTCCCTCTTATGAGATTCAAGACGGGTACACCTGCGAGAATTAATGCCAATACTGTTGATTTTTCAAAGATGGAAGTGCAGACAGGTGATGATGAGATAACACCATTTTCTTTTGAAACAGAAAATGTGGGAGAAAATAAAGTCAACTGTTATCTTACCTATACCAATGCAGAAACTCACAAAATCATCCTTGACAATCTTCACCGTTCACCACTCTACAGTGGAAAGATTGAAGGAATCGGTCCAAGATACTGTCCTTCCATTGAGGACAAAATTGTCAGATTCAAAGATAAGGAAAGACATCAGATTTTTGTAGAGCCGATGGGACTTACTACAGATGAAATGTACATCCAGGGATTTTCTACAAGTCTTCCTGAGGATGTTCAGATAAAAATGATTCATTCACTTCCCGGACTGGAAAATGCCAAGATGATGCGTACGGCATATGCCATAGAATATGACTGTGTTGATGCAACGGCATTAAAAGCCACACTTGAGTTCAAGGATTATCCGGGACTCTACGGTGCAGGACAGTTCAACGGTACTTCAGGCTATGAAGAAGCGGCGGCACAGGGACTCATCGCCGGCATCAACGCCGCAATGAAGATCCTCGGCCGTGAACCGATCATCCTCGATCGTTCGCAGGCGTATATCG
>JAZSJF010000166.1:0-4709 GCA_045534195.1 Clostridia bacterium
CCATACAGGTGCCATTGTAGAAAGTTCATACCCGAAATACGGAAGGACTTTTATACCTCTCTTGTGACATTCATCCACAATATACTTAAGTTGCTCCGAGGTAAATTCGCTCAGTTCAAACCAGTTTTGTGATTTATTCCATTTTTCGTGAAGGATAAGGGTATCCACGCCCTTTTCTTTCAGTCTGTCAAAGCGGTTTTCCTTAGAGAAAAAGTCCTTGTAATTACCTTTGATTTTTATACCGCAGTCAATATGAAATGCTTTGTGTATATATGGATTCTTCGGGAAAGGTTTAACCGGTGTAGCCTGAAAACCAAAATGAAAATCTATAGGGTTGAATATACTTGAACCCTGCGCGGTATCCCCCACCCATTTTTTCGGATGAGAATCAAGAAGTCTTACTCTTAAAGTAATCGTATCTTCTCCGTATACAAATTCCATTGCTTTGTTTTCTTCCGCAGGTTGCCAGTATCGGTCATTCTCCGTAAACCAACCAAGCCCCAGTTCTTCATTACCAAGCCACAAAAGTGTCTTATAAGGAACAGAAAAACTCTCACCGGGAAGTCTGCCGCTCATAGATGTGGATGTTTCTTCCTTCACACTGCCGTCTGCCATATAGAAACTTCCGTTGCGGTGCATATGATAGTGAGTGAAAAATTCCTTTTTGAGAGGGATTTCCAGCCACAACTTATCCAGTTTAAACTTTAACGGTTCTATATCCCCTACGCCAAAAACCTGCGCCACAGTAAGGCCTCTGGTCATAAGTTTGAAATCAATATCGATATTGCCATCGTATTCAATTGTGTTTGTAAAGTTTATGATAAATCTTTCTGTCTGCTTTGTTCCGCAGATAACTGTTCTTTCGTCACTTCTTGACTGAATGAAACTTTCACTTTCGTTATCATAATAATCATTATCAAAAACAGACTCTTTGCCGTCTTCTTCCATAACTATTCTCATAGGAGAAGAGAGAAGTTCTTTTCCCTTTGATACAATGGATGTAATCATACCGTCTGCACCAAAGGTATAACTTCTGTCTATAATATCCACTCTGTGACTTAAATCCTCCGTGGTCACTCTGAGAGGAATAAAAGGATTTGGTATTCTCATATTATCATTCTCCTTAATCGTGCATTCTGTAATCAAGTTCTTTAGGCAAAGGATACTTAAGGTCTGCCGCCTTGATAAGTTCTGTGTTGTTTTTATCGTATTCTATGCCGTTTTCCTCAGCATAAATTCTTCTGTAAAGTTCAAACCAGTAATAAGATACGGAAAGTTCACCTTCCTTGATATCACTCATTACAAAATCTTTGTTTACAATCTTTGTTGCTTCGTCATATCTTTCAAGATTTATAAGTGCTATTGCCTTATAGAGTCTGAGTCTGCCCTGTGACTTAAGATTGTCAGAAAGGCTTTCGTATATCCCGAGCCATTTTTCATTGTATCCCTCACTTGTAAGTTGCAGTGCCACCTCTTTGAGAAGTGACGGATTGCATTTGAGAAGGTCATATGCCTTAAGGATGTATTCAAGTCCTTTTTTGCTGTCTCCCAGTTCGTTTCTGTATATCATGGAAAGGTTTCTCAAAGCCCATGGATTTGGCTTTTTCTGTGCAGAAAGTTCAAAGTCTTTCTTCGCCCCTTCAACATCTCCCATTGCATATCTTATAACACCCTGATGAAGAATATTGTACCAGTTGATATCCTTTGCAGACTCAAGTTTTTTCAGCCATTTTTCTCCGGTTACATAACTTTTCGGCGGTGTTGTTATATCAGGTGCATCAAACTCACCCTTATTTATAAGAGTGTTCCACATCATTGTTTCTTCATCAGATGTTTCTCTGAAAATAAGTGTATCACTTATTCTCTCTCCTCTTATAAGTTCTTCTGTATATCCCCAGCCTGAACCTTCATAAATAATCTCAGTATTTAAGACTTCATCATCACCGGGGAAGTACATATTGTCGATGTCCCCTATCTTTTCAGTGATATACTTGTCTATATCCTCCTGTGCTTTTTTGTAATCACCGTGCATTACATCACTTTCTCTGTCAAGGGCTGTATACGCCTCTGTCCATTCCCAGACAGACTCACCCTCCATAGGAATATGCTCAAGTTGTGTATGTGCAAGTCCCGCCTGAATTTCAATATATGCAGAGCCTTCTTCACTGAGCCACTCATTCCAGTGTCTTCCGCCCTGTCCCATTCCCCATACAAAGAGTTTCCTTCCGATAAGTTCTCTTGTGGAGCATTGGAGAAGTCCGAAACCATCTTCGTTGGCAGTTGCAATCCATTTTTTGTTACCTTCCGGTATCTTATAGAAGAAATCTCTCGACGAAGGAATTCTGCATGGATATGTAACATCAAGTCCGTCGTTTACGGGGATATCTGCCTTATCAAGCACATAATGGTCTTCGTTGTAGAAACAGAGGAATGACTCTTCGCAAGGTACGATTACCCTTGTTCCTTTTGTTTCGGGTACTGCAATGTTTGACCACCAGTACATATACTTTTTGTCTTTGGATTTGTTTTCTATTCTGCACTTTATGTAGAGTACATCACTGTCATCGGGAAGGTATACACTAATGGAATATACTACCCCTCTTATTCTCTCGTATTCATACATACGAAGAATATCGCCCTTTTCAGTTTTGTCCACAGAACACCACAGAGGCGAACAGGTAAGTGGATTGTGTCCCTTGATACCAACATTGAATTCCACACCACCACTGAACCAGGCATTTCTTAAGCCCAGGTTTCCCGGTTGAAAAACAGGATTTACATAGAGAAGTTCCTTATCCTTCTTCTTATCATACATAGACCAGAATCGGCCGCCCATTTCAGGAAGAAATACTGCTTTGATTCTGTCATTTTCCACTATTGCCGCCTTGAATGCTCTTGTCTTTTTGTCACGGTTGTATCCGTCCTGAATAAGATAAGGTAGCATTGTGGGAATCATACCCTTGCCGATATATGTCTTTTCTTCTTCTCTGATTTTGTCTGTCATTTCATATCCTGCGTGAATATAACTGATATTCTTGATATCAGGCATAGGATTGAGTTCCCCCATACTTGCAGCAGGCATTGTATAATCTTCAAACTTTACCATAGAAATCACTCCTGTTATAATTATATCTATAATTAGATATTATTTTTAAAACACTATATTTACAATGTATAATACTACTTATCTTTTGTATAAAACAACTGTGTTTTGTTTATTTTTAGAGAATTTTATTGACTTTTTGGAATTTTTATATGTATAATAATACTGAAACAGAGGTGATATATACGGAACAATTCACTGGAATAAATATAGGCAAAATACATATCATAGCGCACAAAAGCGAACCGCCGGGATTTGACTTCTACAATATGTCAAGAAAAAGTGACGGTTTTGTTTTTTTTACATCAGGCTCAGGATATGCCGTAACCCCTGACGGAAACAGACAAAAAATAGAAAAAGACGACATTCTTCTGCTTAATAAAAACGACAGATACGAACTTCACTTCGAAGGTCCCTGCTCATATATAACAAGCGGATACGATATTGATTTTGATGAAAACAAATCTTTTTGCAACCATCTTCCATACATAATAAGATGCTCATCAAACACTGTAAAAAAGTTATTTGCTATCTGTGATATATGGCAGTCGAGAAAATGGGATTCTTATTCACTATCAAGAATAAATCTTATAGAACTGTATCTTACCTTTATAGAAAAATATCTAATTAACCCACAGAACAACACTTAAAAAACAAAGACAATTTCTTATATACACGACAATTTCAAGAGAAACTTCTCCGGAGATGAGATAGCATCTTTCTGCTCTGTGTCCAAATCATACTTAAGATCACAGTTTGTATGCCAGACGGGAATGACCGTTACAGAATACAGAGATAACTTAAGAATAAATGCGGCTAAGGAATTACTGGAAAGCAAACACTTCTCCATAACAGAAATTGCGGCAGAACTGGGGTACTGTGATATATATCACTTTTCAAAAACTTTTAAATCCGCAACAGGTTTATCTCCGCAAAAATATGCAAATAAAGACCACTGAGAAGTCTATTATCTCAGTGGTCTTTGCTGTAATTATCAAAGAGATTTTTTAATACTCGATTTCGCCGCCATGGTCTTTCGCCAGTGCTTCCAGTGCTTTGTTGTATTCATCAAGCAATTCAAGTGCTTTTTCAATACCTGCATTACCCTCATTGATTTTTTCTTCATCATGAGTTTCACAAGCCTCATACAAGGATTCAAAAGCACCTTTGTATGCTTCCATTACTTTGGTATACTTTTCTTTAACTGCCTTGACACCTTCAGTTTCAGTGTTTATTTTTTCAAGTTTTTCCAGTGAACTGTTTACCAAAGGGAGAAGAACTCCATCAATGCTTTCTGCAATAGCGGCATCATCTTCAAGAGTTTCCCATGTACTCATTTCCGCTTTTATTTTTTCGTAATCTTCATTCACTTCAACCATTTCCACATTAAGGAAGTTTGAAAGATCGTCATATATCGGATCTGAACAACCGGCAAAAAGTGCAACTGACATAACTGCTATAATTAAAACCGCTAATAATTTTTTCATATTTATTCTCCTTTCACATTATAGTTTTTTACATTTTCTGTTCCTTATTTTTTGCAAATTACAGAAAATAGGAAAAAAGTTTCAGTACGGGCAAACAGAGCCAAAGTTGTATGTTTATA
>JAZSJF010000432.1:0-2112 GCA_045534195.1 Clostridia bacterium
ACTCTGTCCACCTGGTCAAACTCACCTTCGGGATAGATATGCTTTACTCCAAGTTGATAGCCGTATGCCTTACCGATACTTCCTGTTTCATCTGCCCAACTGTCCCAGATGTGGCTTGAAAGGTTGTTAACATTATTATCCTTCTTCTGCCATATCCACAAAAGTTCGTCAATACAACTTTTGTATGCAGTTCTTCTCAGTGTCATAATAGGAAATTCCTTTGAAAGATCATATCTGTTCACAAGACAAAACTTCTTTATGGTATGTGCGGGAGAATTGTCGTCATCCCATCTTGGGCGCACATCAAAATCCGTATCCCACACACCGTTTTCGAGAATATCTTTACAGTTTTTTATAAACAACTCATCAGCATAACTCATTTTGACTACTCCTTAAATAAATACTCTGTGACCGCCGTCACCAATATCTGTCACATAGAAATCCGCTTTGAGTCCGCAGATTTCGGTGTAGTTTCTGCCCACTTTTTCTATAAACTCTTCCACACACTCTTCTTTTACAAGACTTACCGTGCTTCCGCCAAATCCTGCACCTGTCATACGCGAACCGAGAACACCGTCAAGTTTTCTCGCTTCAAACACAAGGGTGTCAAGTTCTTTACAACTTACTTCATAAAGATTCATCAGGGAATCGTGTGACTGATTCATAAGATTTCCAAAAAGAGCGATATCCCCGTCTTTAAGGGCTTTAACCGATTTCAGAGTTCTGTCGGTTTCATATATTACATGCTCTGCTCTGTTTCTTACGATAACATCTTCTATAAGGTTTTTGTGTGCTTCAAACTCTTCGGAAGTAATTTCTGCAAGGCAGGTCTTTTCGGGCATTGCAGACTTAAGAATCTCAAGTGCCTTATCACACTCACCTCTTCTTTCGTTGTATTTGGAATCACCCAGTTTGTGCTTTTTGTTTGTATTGGATATTACAATCTTTATACCCTTCAAGTCAAGTTGAGCATATTCATAAGTAAGGTCTGTACAGTTGAGAAGTACGGCACAGTCCTTTTTGCCCATTGCGGAAGTGAACTGGTCCATAATACCGCACTTCACGCCGATATAATGATGCTCTGCCATCTGACTTATCTTAGCCATTTCTATCATATCCACATCTTCTGTGATGTTATTCTTTTCGTTATGGAATGTGGCAAACAAAAGTGCAGTGGATACTTCTATTGCCGCACTTGATGAAAGTCCGCTTCCGTGTGGCACTGTATCGTCATAAAGAAGGTCTGCACCCACTATATCATAGCCCATATTCTGCATTTCATATGCAACACCTATCTGGTAGTTGCCCCACCAGAGGTCTTTGTAGTTTTGAAGATTTGAAATATCTGCTTCAACAACATCCTCAAGGTCAGTTGCACGAAGGACAATTTTGTTGTCATCTCTCTTTCTTGCCACTATGGTGGTTTTCATAGTAAGTGCCGCAGGAAAAACATATCCTCCGTTATAATCTGTATGTTCACCGATAAGATTTACTCTGCCCGGTGATTCAAATATATAAAGGTCATCTTTTGTACCGCCGTATATTTCAAGAAAGCGGTCTATTACAGCATTAAGTTCCATAATATTATTCCCCTTTGATTTTTCTTAAGAATTTCTGATATGCTTCTCTTATCTCTTCTGCCTTTTCTTCAGGTGCGGTAGGATTGCAATGTGCCCATGCACCGGTTTCTGATGATGCATTGAATTTGATCTTATCCTCTGAACGCATAGGAGGATAGAATGCAATGTGAAAATGGGATATATCAGACAAATCTCCACTGTTTACGGGATTCTGATACATACACATCATATATGGAAACTCATAATCAAAAAGACTGTCAAGAGTTCCCGTTGCATATTTGAGAGTTTCTGCCAGAGAGTATTTCTCTTCTTCGGTAAATTCAGAAAGATTCTGCTTATGGCTTTTCGCCGCTATATAGATACCGTAAGGATATTCGGAGAAGAAAGGAAGGAACACTATGAAATGTTCATTTTCAAAAATAATTCTTGATTTTGCTTCCACTTCATCCTTAAGCATATCGCAGAAAAGACAGTTGCCTGTTTTTTCTTTATCTTCTTGGGATGCTTCAAGTTCCAGTGCGGGTTTCTTCGG
>JAZSJF010000071.1:0-3233 GCA_045534195.1 Clostridia bacterium
CAAACAGTGGTTTGACTGGGCAAGAGAATATGCAGGCGAAGACTGTGTGCTCTATTATAATGAAACAGGCGATGTATGGACAGAAGAATACCACACACTTATTCAGGAAATGCTCGACAACGGCGTGGATATAGATGCTCTGGGTATCCAGTCACATTATGACGGCGGTCTTAAGATGCCATCGGAACTTATGGGACTTTATGATTCGCTTGAAAAATACGGATTAAGACTCAAAGTTACAGAATTCTCCTGTTCAATCGCAGATGCAAAACTCCAGGGCAATTATATGAGAGATGTGATGATTACCTGCTTTGCAGATGAACTTATGGACGGATTCCTTATGTGGGGATTCTACGACGGAAACAACTTCAAGGCATACTCCCCTATGTATGATACAAACTGGAATATCAAACCCGCAGGCAAAGTGTATCAGGATCTTGTATACAACAAATGGTGGACAAAAGATGCAAAAGCAACAACAGACGCCAACGGTAAAGCAACTGTAAGAGGTTTCTACGGTGACTATGATATCACTGTAAATGCCAACGGCAAAACATATACAGATATGGTTGCTTTCCACAAAGGATATGATAATGTACTTGAAATTACAGTTGAATAAAAATTCTGATTGTATTGAAGGGCACTCTTTTATGGAGTGCCCTTTTTGTTTCAAAGATAAAATTTTCGTTTTTTTACATCCTTATTTACCTTTTTTCAATTTGTGAAGATATTATTATTATGTATAATGTAAACAAAGAGTTTTTAAAAAATCAACTTACGAAAGGAAAAGAAAAATGAAAAAACTTTTATCATTTATCCTTGTAATTGTTATGATTGCAGGATGTATGCCCTTCTCAAATGTTTTTGCAACCGATATCAGTGTAAAAATTGACGGTGCTGCTCAGAACTATGATGTTATGCCTGTTATTGAAAACGGCAGAACTCTCGTTCCCATGAGAGCAATTTTTGAAGCACTGGGCGCAAATGTAGAATGGGACAATACCTCAAAAACAGTTACAGGTACAAAGGGCGAAACAAAAGTTTCACTTCAGATTGGTAACACCTCTGCAAAAGTTAACCAAACCGAAGTTACACTTGATGTTCCTGGAAAAATCATTTCAGACAGAACTATGGTTCCCGTAAGATTTATTTCTGAATCACTCGGTTGCAACGTAGGTTGGGATGATACATCCAAAACTGTTATAATCAACACAACCAATCTTCTTCCCGGCACTGCAAAACTTATTTCAGAAATGCACAGAAAGATTCCTACAGAATTTGAAAAATCAAACGATCTTACAGATATTATTCACTTTCCGGCAATGACTGCCGAAGAACAGAATGCCGCATATAATGCCGTAAGAGAATCCGGTGTTGTTGTTTGTACAGAAGACAAGTTCCTTGAAAGCATCGGCTACGGTCAGGAAAAATACGGCAAAGCCGAAGTTATAGATGCAGAAGGAATGCCATTCAAAAAATCCCTCAAAATCACCTGTACAGATGTTCCTGAAAAGAGCGCCGACTTCATCATCAGAACAAAAGCCACACCGGAAAAAAATCCCGGCGAAGGCGTAAAAAAAGAAGATGTAATGCTTCTTGCATTCAGAATGAGAACCATCTCAACCGATGCAACAACAGGTCTTGGCAAAATTCAGGTACAGATTGAACACCCTACCACATATGTAAAGGCTCTCTTTGAGTTTGTTACATGCGGTGATAAGTGGGAAATCGTATATCTCCCATTCTCAGGCGTAAAAGATGCTACATCTATCGGTATCAGAGGCGGTTTTGCAAAACAGGTAGTTGAACTTGGCGGTATCGAAATCATCAACTTAGGACCGGGATATGACATTCAGAAACTTCCGAAAACAGGTGCACATCTCCCTGAACTCGAGCCTGATGCCGAATGGAGAAAAGCCGCCAACGAAAGAATCGAAACTTTAAGAAAAGGCGATTTTTCTGTTATAGTCAAAGATAAAGAAGGAAATGTTGTTCCTGATGCAGAAGTTGAATTCGATATGTTTGAACACGAATTCCAGTTTGGTAATGCTTTCAATCCAAGCATTATTTCAAACGAAAACTATGCAAAGAACCACGAAATGCTCTTTAATGCAGGTGTTGTTGAACACTCAATGAAATGGGCTCCCTTTGAAGAAAATCCTGCAGATGCAAGAAAGCAGGTAGATGCTGCTGTAAAAGCAGGTGTTAAGTACTTAAGAGGGCACTCTATTTTCTGGGAAAGAATGCTTGCATCAAACGGCACATCATATCTTACACCAAAATATATGGAAGATCCTGCAATTATGGCAGGTGACAGAGCAAAATATGATGAACTCTGCGAGAAACATGCGAGAGAAGTTTGCGAAGCGTATTACGGCGAAGTTTGCGACTGGGATGTTGTAAACGAAATCAAGGATGTAAGACACTTTGCAAAAATATTTGGCCCTGACCCGTGGAAATCACAGTTTGAATGGGCAAGAAAATATGCAGGTCAAGATGTAGATCTTTATTACAATGACTATGCACAGTTCAACGGCGGTTGGGAAGATACACTTATGGAACTTATCAATACAGGTGCTCAGTTTGACGGTATAGGTTTCCAGTCACACTATGACGGTATTATCCACAACCCCACAAAACTTATAGAAAAATATGCATCACTCGAAAACTACGGCGACAAAAAACTCAAGGTAACCGAATTCTCCTGTTCTATACCTGACCGGACACTTCAGGCAAACTTCACAAGAGATATGCTTATCACAGCATTTGCCGAAGATGATATGACAGGTTTCATTTACTGGGGATTCTGGGACGGTGCAAACTTTATGGCATTCTCTCCTTTCTTTGATGCAGACTGGAACTTAAAGCCTGCAGGTAAACAGTACATCGACCTTGTGTATAACAAATGGTGGACAAGAGATGCAAAGGCTACAACAGACGCCAACGGCAAAGCAACAATCAGAGGTTACTACGGCGACTATGATGTTACAGTAAATGCTAACGGAAAGACTCAGACTGCTATGGTAGCATATCACAAAGGATACGAAAATGTCCTTGAAATCACATTGAATTAATTAACCGTACATTTATTCAAAGGGCGTGTCTCAATAAGTGATTTTTCACTAAATTGAGGCAACGCCCTCTTTTTCTGCCTAAAATGTGGATAACTTTTAGATATTCCATTAATTTTTGGTACACAAAGTAAAGCTCGTTGTTTTACGAACTCTTTGATT
>JAZSJF010000018.1:0-2719 GCA_045534195.1 Clostridia bacterium
GGGACAACAGTTTTATGACAAATCTTCTGCATCTTATCGGATACAGATGCTATTTCGTCCTTTGATGGTGGGATTATATCAGGCAAGGGATATTTCAGTCCCAGGCTTTCGTATTTTCTTTCGGCATAATTATGATAAGCAAGTACCCTCACCATTTTTACCATTTTTAATCCCTTAATAAATTCTGCGATTTTTTCTGCCTCTGAATCATTCATACAAGGCACATAAGGATATCTTATCTCTATGGGGATACCAAGACTGTCTGCATATTTTATATTTTCAAGAATTATCTTGTTGGAAACTCCCGTACAGTCAATATGTACATTCTCGTCAATGGCTTTAATATCAAAAAGAAATGTATCGGTATAGGGAATTATTTTGTCGAGTGTCGCCCGCGGTACAAAACCACTTGTATCAATTGCAATATTTATATTGTGTTCTTTCAGCAGTTTGGCAATTTCAACACATAAATCCACCTGCATAAGAGGTTCTCCGCCCGAAAAGGTCACACCGCCGCCGCTGCCTTTCATAAACATTTCATCTTTTAAGACTTCACGGGCAATTTCCTCTGCCGAAGGTTCTTTTCCCGCCATTTCAAAGGCATTGCCCGAGCATATACTTTCACACTTTCCGCAAAGTATGCAATGTTCTCTTTCAAAAATATGCGCTCCGTCACGGATAATATTTGCATCGCATAAGTCCACACATTTCATACAGTTTATGCAAAGTTCGTCATTATACATAATTTCCTTGCCAAAAGAAAGTGATTCAGGATTGTGACACCATTTGCATTTTAACGGACAGCCTTTAAAGAAAACTGTGGTTCTTATACCGTCACCATCGTGGATTTCAAAAGGTTTTATGGCAAAAATCATTTCCCCTGCACCTCACATTGATTTATAAACATATCCTGCTTTTCTCTGCTCATTCTTACAAAATATTCATTCCATCCGCAGACTCTCACCTGAAGTGTAGAATATTTCTCGGGATTTTGTTGAGCATTTATAAGTGTTTCTTTGTTAAAAACATTTCCCTGCAAGGCAAATCCGCCGTTTGCAAAGAATATTTCCACAAGTGAGATAAAATCTCTCAACCCCTTCTCGCCCTCCACAGATGATGGATGCAAAATAAAATCACAGGGAACACCATTTACAAACGCCGAGGAATCGATTTTTAAAACAGTCTGCATATAAGCGGTGATTCCTCCGCGGTCTTTACCTTCTGATGCGCAGAGATTTTTAGATACAGGTGTGCCTTCCAATCGTCCGTCAGGTGTCGCCGAGGTGGTACGGCCAAGATTTATGCACCAATGAATAGAATCAAGGGCAAGGCGTAATCTTCCGCCTCTTTTAAGTTTCATTCCGCAATATTTTTCTTCAAGATGTTTTGTAATATTAACGAGGATTTCGTCGGGAAGAGTTCTGTTGTTTCCGTATTTATCATCGTCTTTTAAGATTTTTTGTCTGATTTCTTCAAAGCCCCTCCAGTTTGATCTGAGAGCATTTCTCATTTCATCAAAAGAAATCTCTTTTTTGTCAAATACATATTTCTTGATTGCACAAAGTGAATCAACTATCGTTGCCATACCAAAGAGTTTTATCCCCATATTGTTGTATTTGAGAGGATATTCATGGACATCCTTGCCTTTTTTGATACAGTCACTGAATGTACTTGAATATATGGGAGACGGATTTATAAGAGTACTGTACTCCCCTTGCTTCTGTGCAAAATCAACTGCAAAATCAATCTGATAATCCTTTTGATTTAAAAAGATATTGTAAAAATCATCATAACTCTCAATATCACTCCTGCTCTCAATCCCCGACTGTCTGTGGGTAATGATATCCTTACCGCCATTTATTGCAAACTCTATGGCTTTTACCATATTGAGCCAGCAGATTCCGATTTCGCCTTCTTCAAGTCCCATTACTATAGGTTCATAGCAACCGAGCACTACATAGTTTTGTGAATCTTCTTCCGGTATGCCTATTTTTTTGTACCCTGCAAATACTGCATCATCATTTAATATACAGATACTGCTGTTTCCGCTTCTTATCATTGACATAACCTTTGTAAGTATTTGTCTGTTGAGATTTTTGTGATATCTCAAATGAATTTTAGGGTCATATATGTCAAGCTCATCATATATTTCAAGAATGCGAAGCGTAAGCTCATTTGATCTGTCCTTTCCGTCTTTGTCACAACCGCCGATTGTAAAAGGTTGTTCCGCAAATCTCTTTGCAGCGGTAAAATGCATAAAGAAATATCTGAACAAATCATCAAGTGTATCGGAAGATATACCGTTTTTAATATCATTTTTATAATAAGGGAAATACAATCTGTCTATATCGCCAAGTGTTCTTGCCCTTTCACATCCCGTTTCTTCAAAATACAAAAACAAAACCGAAAAAAGCATCACTTCATACAATGTTTCGGGAGGTCTTTTAATAAGGTTGTCGATTGCTTTGGAAAATTCGGGAACATTAAATCCCAATGAATAATCATAGACTCTTTTCATCAATCTTAATATAGCCTCATAACAGATTATCACAGAGTCAAGAAAGATAATTTCCTTTGTATTTTCTCCGTTTTTCTCAAAGTTTTCCTTTGATTTCAATGCGTTGTTCAATATGCCTGAAAATCCCAACTCCAAGAGATTGTTAAAGTCAGGAACTGTATGACAGAACTCTGTCCACACAAGATTTGTCACTTTGTCCTC
>JAZSJF010000433.1:0-1971 GCA_045534195.1 Clostridia bacterium
GCTTGGCCTCCGACTTGAAACGGAAAACAAGGTTGTTGTTTTCCAAAAGGAAGAAACTCTGTCAGCGGAATAAAAAAATTGATTGATTTTTTCCATTCTTCAGGACAGGAATTTATAATGGAAAGTGTTACGAGTGAAGAAATAAAAATCATTTCCGAAAATTTTGACTGTTTTCGTTATACAGAAGATCCTGATTTGTATGATTATGTTTATACCGGAGAAAAATTACGGACACTTCCCGGAAAAAAACTCCACTCAAAGCGCAATCATATAAATAAGTTTAAATCATTATATCCTGAATACAAATATGTAAATATGGAAGCAAAACACTTAGATATTTGCCTCGATTTTTCTCATAAATGGCTTATGGAAAAGTGGGGGAGCGATGAAAATATTGAGTTTAAAAACGAATACTCATCTATTAAAGAATTTCTTATGAATTTTGATGAATTCGGATTATCAGGCGGAATATTGATTGCAGATGATACACCGGTTGCATTTACAATAGGGGAGAAACTTAACAAAAACACCTGTGTTGTTCACATAGAAAAAGCGATGACTTCATATCACGGTGCATATACAATGATTAATAATCTTTATATCAATAATTGCTGGCAGGATATTGAATATGTAAATCGCGAAGAAGATATGGGAATAGATGGAATAAGAAAAGCAAAAAAATCATATTATCCGGATTATATGATTAAAAAATACACAGTTACATTTAAATAAAGGAGAGAATCTGAATGGTATATGTAGTGTTGGCAGATGGATTTGAAGAAATAGAAGCACTTGCTTTTTTTGATATTATAAAAAGAGCGGACATTGATTCACAACTTGTAAGTATAAATGCTTCAAAATGTGTTACAGGTGCGCATGGAATAAAAATATGTACAGATTTACATATAAATGATGTAAACAAAGAAAAAATCACTGCATTTGTATTGCCGGGAGGAATGCCCGGTACTGTAAATCTCAGAAAATCACCTGAAGTATGTGACATACTTAAATATTGTTATGAAAAAAATATTCTTATCGGTGCTATTTGCGCAGCACCTTCGGTACTTGGTGAACTCGGAATGCTTAAAGGCAAAAAAGCCACATGTTTCCCCGGTTTTGAAGACAAACTTGAGGGAGCAGAGTTTACAAGCGAAAAAGTGGTAAAAGACGGAAACATCATAACTGCAAAGGGCGCAGGATGTGCCCATGATTTTGCATTTGAATTTGTAAAAGTTATCAAAGATACATCACTTGCAGAAAATATAAAGAAATCTATGCAATATTAAAGAAGGAGACGGCGAATTATGAGGATTAAAACTAATTTGATTTTGCTGTTTGTATTTATATGTCAATTGGCTCTCGGTACACTTATACCAGCCATTTCCGGCAAAGGTGTATCTGATTATTATATGATGTTTTTGACTCAGTTGATACCTATATTTATCCCTTCTGTATTATACTTATGGTTTCACAAAGCCGGTTTTAAGGCTATAAAAAGAGACAAAATGATAAATATAGCAGACCTTCTGATAATAATTATACTGTCTTTTGCAGTAAATATAGTTGTAAACCATTTTATGTGTATGCCGATATACAAACTGTTTCAATCTTCTTCAGGTGCACAGGCTTACACTCACACCGGGTTTGAATTTGTGGCAGATATATTTGTGATATGTGTTATACCTGCAATGTTTGAAGAGGTGCTTTTCAGAGGAATTGCATTTTCAGAATATGAAAAAATATACGGAACAAAAAAAGCAATTATATTTTGCGCGGTAGTTTTTTCTCTGATGCATGGTTCAATTGTTGCAATAATTCCTCAATTTCTCATAGGTCTGTATCTTACATATGTTGTTTTCAGAACAAATTCGTTGTATGCAGGTGTAATAGGGCACTTTGTGATTAACCTTACAACTTTGTTGATGCAGAATGCATCTACAGATGCTGATGCATTTTTGCGTGGAATTATTT
>JAZSJF010000450.1:0-12008 GCA_045534195.1 Clostridia bacterium
GACTGACGGCTTTTTCCATCAGGTCATCTTGTCTTAATGATGTTTTGTGAGGAAATCTGCTTTCTATAATATACTGATTAATTATATCATTCATAATTGTTTGCCGAAGTATAAATTCTTCAGGATAAATATTCGAATCGAGTTTTCTGAGCAATCTGATTGATGATTCTATTCTCTCCTGATCTTTAAATGTCATCTTCAGAGGGATTAATGACATATTTCTGTTTGTCCTGAACCGAAAAATGTGAAGTTTAACCGGACTGATTACTTCCCTGTGATATCTTACACCGGGCAATATTATCATGGCATTGTTTTTTCCAATGATAGCATCTTCGTGCCCGTCGCTTACACGGAACTCCCCTTCTTCAACCAAAAACAGGAGATAATTGTCAGTTTCGTAGTCTTCATTTATAAACTTTTCTCTTTCTGCAAAGACATTTACAAGAAGTTCCACAATCATTGCCTCCTATGATAAAAAATTATAAACTGATTATATAAAATTATATTTACATTGTCAATTCAAAGTGTTAAAATTATATCATTATGATAAAAAAATATATTTGGGGTGATAAATGTGTATAAAATCAAAAACGGCATTCTTGAAAAAGACGGAAAAAAGATATTTACTGTCGGTCAGTCATATTATCCCTCGTTTCACGAAGCCAAATATCCCGTTCCGCCTGATGGTGACAGAATCGGCGAAATGAAAAAAGATATAAAAGCCATGAAAGAAATGGGATTCAATCATATCCGTTTTGCCGCTATCGGAAAAATATATCTTGACGATAAAGGTGAGGTTGTAGTAGATACTCCGTTTGTAGATGCTATGATTGAAGAGTGCGAAAAGAATGATATTTCTGTATCCGTAAGACTTCAGGGGTATTCCGTAAATTTAAGAGGATTCAAAAATGTTCTTATGATAAATAACGAAGGCAAAGAACAAGGAACTCACTGGTCTAATTTTATAAGAACTATAATGGCTCACGAAGGACTTCTTGAAGACAACAGATTGTATTCGGAAAAGGTTTCTGAGCATTTTGCCAAATTCAAAAATGTTGTCGGTTTGCAGATTTATAACGAGCCTCATTATCCAAGTAACGAACTGTATGATTATCACGAAAATACAATTGAAGCATACAGAAAATGGCTTGTTGAGAAGAATATAATGACAGAAGATGCAGCGTCTGTATATCAACCACCTCGTTCCAGAAGAGAACAAGAGCCACATATGTGGATACTGTGGAGGATATTTATACAGGAAATACATATAAATTTTCTCGACAACGCTGCATATCCTGCAAATGAAACTACCGGATTGCCGACTTTCACCTGTTTTACTTCATGCCAGGGAAGCACATCCATTGCCCTTCAGGGTGTAGATGTTTTCAGAAATGCAAGAGGACCTATGGACATTCTTGGGTATACAGTATACATACACGGTAGCGGAAATGATTATTATTCGATGTGTTACTTCCTTGATATGTGTGCCACAGCAGCAAATGCTGTAAACAAAGAAACCTGGTGTGTAGAACTTGACAGTCGTACATGCATTCCTTCTGATGTATACAACAAAAACACTTTTGCTACTATTGGTTCAGGTGCAAAAGCGATTATATACTATCAGTGGAGAGGCGATTATCCCTCAGAAGCAACCCCTATTCCGAACGGATGCGGACTTGTAAATTATGACGGGACAAAAGCACCTAATTACGACAATGCGGCTATAATGACAAAATATATCAACGGCGTTTCAGAACTTATAGCCAACGCAAAAAGAAACAGTGACCACATTGCAATATTCCACTCTGATCATGGGGCGTTTTTCGCAGATTATAAAGATAATTATAACGAATATACAAATTATGTACGCACTGTACACAAACACCCATCAAATATGCGCAACAGTTATGTAGACAAATGTACCCTTATCTATACCGAACTCAGAAAACTCGGCTATGGAGTGGACTTTACAGATGCAATCAATCTCAGGACAAATAATCTTAAAACAAAGTATCTGTTCCTGCCGGATTCCGAATTACTTTCAGAAGACGATCTGAAAGTAATTGAAGAATTTATTTCAAAAGGCGGCAAGGTGTTTGAATTGTCCCCTATTCGTGCGACGGGAAATGTTGGTTATGGATACACACCATATAATGAAGAAAGACTGATAACCACATACACAGGACAAACAACGGGACTTTATACATTGTCATATTGCGTTGAAGATTTGAAAGAAGATTATCTTGAGACACCTGTGTCTGTATCTTCAAATCCCCTTGTGAAAAACCAGAACCTTATTTCCGATGATTACGAACTTGTTGTTCTCACAAATATCAGTGTAAAAAACAAACCGCAATCAACTGAACTGACACTAAACCACAATGTAAAATCAGCAGTAATGTATGATTGTGACGGTGAAAGAAACCTTGAGATAACAGATAATAAAATAATAATAGATGAAATTAAAGACGGATGTATTATAAAAATCAATAAACAGAACATCGATTAAAAGCATCATTAATAATCATCAACAACAAAAAACATCTCATTGCCTTTATAAAAACGGCTTTGAGATGTTTTTGCTAATTATTAACAACAATTTTAATATTTACAAACAAGTATAATTTACGATTAATACATATCAGGATGCCTGACTGAACAAGGCAGTTTTACTTGTCGAATCCCAGGAATAATCGAAATATCCGGCAAGTTCATCGATGGATAAATACATACAATTTTCTGAATTATAAGTATATTTGAAGTAATTAACCAAACCATCCGAAACCAAAGCCACTTTTATATCAGAGTCAGAAATATTTGATATTTTCATTCCGTTATCGAATTCACAATCCGATAAATTATTCTTTTCTTTAGTTGGGTTATATTTGATAAACAGTGTTCTTGTTTCGTCTGAATATGATAAATCAAATCCCCAGTTTACCATATCATCGCATTTTACGGCTGCACCGTCAATATCATATTTCACATAAAAAGAGGGTATTTTTATACTGTCAAAATACACATCTATATCCGTACTGTATAATCCTCTGTCCCAACCACCTTCGTGAAGTCTTTTGAATCCATAATCAAGTAATATGGCGGAATCGGAAAATCTTCTGTCTCTCGTCTTGGAAAACATTGTAACGGAAATAATTCGATTTCCATCTCTTACGGCAGTGGAACATAAGCAAGCACCTGCAGCACTGGTTGTACCGGTTTTAAGACCATCTGCCCCCTCGTAGTAGAACTTATCAAGCAAATGATTAGAACAATCATAGATTTTTCCGTCTAATTCAATATTTTTCTTAGTAGTCTTTTTGAGGACTTCGGGATAATCTTTTATAAGTCTGCGAGCAAGTTTAACCACATTGTGTGAAGATATTCTGTTTTTGTCACTTATCCCGTAGCAATCATAAATTTCTGCTTCTACACCGATTTTGTTCAGTGTATCTCTCATTATTAATACAAACTCTTCTTCGCTTCCTGCGATATATTCAGCCAGAACTACTGCAGAGGCTTTGACTGAGCAAACAAGAGCCGCATCAAGAAGTTTATCTACTGTATATACACTGTCAGAATATAGCATATATCCGTCTTCGTAATATCCCTTCTTGCATTTTTTCTCAATTTCTTTAGATACAGGTACTACATCATCAAAAGAAATGCGACCTTCATTTACCGCATCATAAACGCAGTATACGGTAATCAGTTTGGTAATACTCGCAGGGACCAGAGGCAATGTTTCGTTATATCCATATAATATATCCCCTGTTTCATAATCAATGATACAGGCTCCTTTTGATGATATCCCAAGATCTGATGCAAAAGCAAAACTGCTTAGCGCATATACAAAAATTACACATATCAGAATAAATTTTGATGGTTTTTTATACATAATACACCTCGTAGAAATAATATTCTTACCCATTATAAACCCAAAACATTTTTCAGTCAACAAAAAAACATTGACAAACAACAAAAAACTATGCTATACTAACTGTACTAGGATAGATAATACAGTTATCAGGAGGTGAATATATGTCTTTAATTAAACTCGATTACAAAAGTTCATCAAGTCTGCATGAACAAATAGCAGCAAGTATCAAAAATCTTATTTTTAACGGTGCATACCCACCACATTCTCAATTACCAAGTGTAAGAGAAATGTCAGTAAGTATAACCGCAAATCCCAATACGGTCCAAAAAGCATACAAACTGCTTGAAAATGACGGATACATATATTCCGTCAAAGGAAAGGGAAATTTCGTTTCCCCTGTATCATCTGAAGAAAACACTGAAACAAAAAAAGGATTGTATTTTACATTTGAAAAGATAACGAAAGAATTTGCCTATCTTAAAGAAGACAAATGCAAACTTAAAGAACTTATTGACAAAATATACAGAGAAATGGAGGAATAAACAATGATAAAAGTTACTGGCGTAACCAAGAAGTTTGGTGATTTCAAAGTATTGGACAACATGAGTATGAATGTAAAAAAAGGTTCTATATACGGTCTTATCGGTCCAAACGGCGCAGGAAAAACAACCATTATAAATCATATAACCGGCGTTCTTAAACCGGATAGCGGAGAAATAACCATAAACGATAAAGATATTTTTGACAACGCTCCTGCCAAATACAAAGTAATCAGTATATCTGATGAGTGGTTTTTCTTTGGCACTTACAGAATAAAGGATATGGCAAAGTTTTATTCTCAGATTTATCCTGATTTTTCTTACGAAAGATACAACGCTATATCCGAGGTATTCAAAATAGACGAAAAAACACAAATAAAAAATCTTTCAAAAGGTATGAAAAAACAAGTAGCATTCTGGCTATCACTGTCTGCTATGCCTGATGTACTTATACTGGACGAACCTCTTGACGGTCTTGATCCCGTTATGAGAAAACAAACACTCAATCTTGTGATACAGGATGTATCAGACAGAGAAATGACAGTACTGGTTTCGTCGCATAACTTAAGAGAACTTGAAGATATCTGTGACCATGTTGGAATTATACACAAGGGGAAAATGATAATCGAAAAGCCTCTCGATGATATAAAAGGAAATATAAGAAAATATCAACTTGTATTCAGAGATGACAAGACAGAAGATTTGAAAAACAATCCTTCTGTAATGAACATATCTCAGACAGGCTCTGTGTATACCGTTATTATCAAAGGCGAAGAAGAAGAAACAGACAGATTTATGATGACACTCTCCCCTGTTCTGTGCGAAAAAATAAGCCTTACACTTGAAGAAGTATTTATATATGAGTTAGGAGGTTTGGGTTATGACTTCAAAAACATCATTATTTAACAAAGGCATATTCCTGTCTACTATAAAGAGATTTCTATGGGGATCAATTCTGTACTTTGCGGCATTATTTCTTTTTAACATTCTTCCGTTGCTGGTATCAGAACCAAATGATTTTCGCTATGGAAACATAAGAAGCGGATGGTATCTTTTTCAATATGGAATAAATACATTTAATATTATCATATCATCTGTGGTTCCATATGTGGCTGCGTTACTTGCATTCAGATTCTTACATTCAAAGAAGCAAAGTATTTTTGTACACTCTTTACCCTTAAACAGAAGAAATGTTTACATTTCAACAACTGTTGCAGTTATGTTTCTTATGATTGCACCGGTTGTTATCAACGGATTGATACTCACTCTTATGTCGGTGTCGAAATACAGTGGATACATATCGATAACATCGGTTATTACATGGATGGCTCTAAATGTACTTTGTCACATTGTAATGTTTTCCGTTGCGGCTTTATGTTGTACGATTACGGGAAATTCCTTTGGAGCCGCAGTTATATACTTTATTGTTCACCTTACCCCAATTATAATATCATCTATGAGTAATGAGTTTTTGCGTGACTTTATACTTGGATTTGGCGGCGAAAACGATATAACAAATATTATAGGCGAAATAAATCCGTTTACTTTTCTTATAAGAATTTCGGAATGTGTTTCTAACCTTTCTCAGGTAAATGTCAGATATGTTTCGGCAGATATTCTTAAGTGGATACCGGTATATCTGGTTGTAAGTGCCATACTATACTTTGTATCATATTATCTCTACAAAATGCGCAAATTGGAAAATGTAGAAGAAGTATCCGGATTCAAAGTTATGAACCCTATTTTCAAATATCTAGTCACATTCACCGTTGCAATTTCTACACTTGCTGCTATTGCGAATTTCCACTATATTTCACCGGTTACGGCAATTGTGACTTTTATTCTTACAACAGCGGTATCGTATTTTATATGTGAAATGGTGCTCAAAAAAACTCTCAGGGTTTTTGGCTCGTACAAAGGATATGCAGGATTTGTATGTGTAATAGCGTTTATACTTATTATATCAAAAGTTACCGGAGGATTCGGATACGAAAACTTTATCCCTGATTTAAATGAAATCAAAAGTGTGTCTGTTTCATCTTATAACGGATATAAAGGCGATGTGAAAATCAGTGATAAAGACTTTAAGGAACTTGCTCTTAACATACACAAAGAAAGAATAGAAAAAGGAATACTGATCAAAGACTATGATTCAAGATTTGCTACAGTAAACATAAACTATGAAATGAATAAAGGAAACACTGTCAAAAGGCGTTATTTCATTACTGAAAACGAAATGAATGATATATTTGACAAACTTTATACCTTCGATATTTATGTAAAAAACTATGATGATTTCTATTCTGTAGACGAAGATAAAATAATAGAAATGCAACTGAATGATGACAAACACTCAAGACAGTTTGCAATCGATGTCAATCAGCAAAAAGGATTATATGATGCACTTGAAAAAGACAGACTCTCTCTGACTTTCAAAGAAATGAATTGCATCAGTAATACATATACATTTTCCATATCGGTTAAATATCTTTATACAGAAGAAGCAGATGTATATTATAACTCTCCGAGAGAATACACAAGAACAATCTCGTTTATGATAAATCCATATTATAAAAACACAATTAAATGGCTTGAAAATGCAGGATATCTTGATTTGATCAAAATACCTCATAATGGCAAATTATATATAAGACAAGGCGGATTCACTTATAAAGATGGAGTAGAAAACTTAAGCGATACTATCATAATAGACAACGAATCCCATGTAAAGGAGATTCTTGATTTTGTATCAAACAATCCCACGAGAAGTACCGCCTCCGAACTTGTATACACAATATACTATAACCCTGTACCTCAGTCAACATCCAGTGTAAGAGAACTTTGCGAAGTAAATTTCGATATGATGCCCGCTGTATTTAAACAGTATATAAAAATCAAATTACTTAAATAAAATCCAAATAATAGTATAAACAAAAACACACTGTAAATGTTACAGTGTGTTTTTGTTTATAATATCTTTAACCACTTCTCCCGCTATAATCAACCCCGCCACTGAGGGTACAAATGATATACTTGAAGGAGTGTGTCTTTTACCCGGTACTGACTCAACATCGCTTAACGGTGTAATTGGTTTTTCTTTCGAATAAAGCACTTTAAGACTGTCTACATTTCTTTTTTTGAGTTCATATCTCATAACTTTTGCCAAAGGACAAACAGAGGTTTTGTATATATCCTCTATTTCAAAAAGTGTAGGATCAAGTTTATTTCCTGTTCCCATAGAACTTATAACAGGAACTCCTGATTCTTTTGCCTTAAGTATTAATTCTATTTTCCCGGTTACGGTATCTATTGCATCAACAACATAATCGTACTCGCCAAAATCAAAATTGTGAGAAGTGTCAGGCATAAAGAATTCTTTTCTTGAAATAATGTCAGCCTCAGGATTTATTGACAACAGTCTTTCCTTTGCAACTTCTACTTTATCCATTCCGATTTTATCAACTGTTGCTATAATCTGTCTGTTGATATTCGAAGGGGATACAACATCATTATCCACTATTGTAAGTTTGCCTACACCGCTTCTTACAAGCCCTTCGCAAACATATCCCCCTACTCCGCCTATGCCGAATACTGCAACATGAGAATGACATAATCTGCTAAAACTATCCTCACCAATAAGACTGATTGTCCTTGAAAAATACTCACTCATACATTCACCATCAATTAAAATTTATACATACCGGTATTAGCCAATTCCAAAAGTTCTCTTGAAACCAAATCCTTATCTTCTTTGTATGTAATACCAAACCATCTGTCCTTTGTTTCCAGCACCTTGATATCGGCAATACTATTTTTAAGCATATTATCCACGATAACAGGTAACAAAAATTCTTTTGTAAGGTCATTGGAATACTTATTGAGAAACTTCACAAAATCATCTTCCAGATAGTCAATAAAAGAAGGGAAAAATCCCCACATATTCATTGATGCAAAAGCATCATCGGAAATCCGGGTATAATTATCGTTTTCATCCTTTGAATATATACCACCGTTATGTTTCACGATATTTTTTGTTTCATTAATGCCCACGAGATTCATTTCATCGTCCATTACACATATTCCTCTTGTCACACCACCGTTGTCACTGAGGGTGTTTTTGAGCATAAATCCTGCAAGACATATATCATGAGTGCCGTCAGAAGATGTATCCTTTTCGGTTGTAAGGAAATGATAAAGTTTTTCGAAGGCCTCGCGTCCGTAATAATCATCGGCATTAATAACTGCAAAAGGTTCTTTTACCACACCTTTGCAACACAAAATAGCATGTCCTGTACCCCAGGGTTTTATTCTGTCAGAAGGTTTCGAAAATCCCTCAGGCAGTTTGTCCCCTTCCTGAAAAACATAATCTACTTCGCACAGTTTTTCTATGCGGCTTCCGATAATTTCCCTGAAAGCATCTTCGATATCTTTCCGTATTATGAACACAATTTTATTAAACCCTGCTTTTAAGGCATCGTATATTGAATAGTCCATAATTATCTCGCCGTTAGGTCCCACCTTTTCAAGTTGCTTGATACCGCCGCCAAATCTGGAACCAATACCTGCTGCCATTATAACGAGTGTAGTTTTCATATTTTCACCCCCGCAAGTCTTTTTTGCTTTTTATTATAATACCATATTCTGTAATATAAGTCAAATAAAAAGGAGAAACAAAAAAGTTTCTCCCCTTAATATATTTATTTGATTAAAGATGTTACAATATTCTCAAACTCGGAGACAGTGATGTGATTGGAAACAAGATTATACAAAACCCCGTTCTTTACAAGATAACCCCCGTATATACCATCGTCCGAAAACAATACCAACTTATTTCCTGACAAATCTGTCTTATTTAAAGAATCATCATTTATACATTCATCATACAATGATGTATCGGATGACAAAGTAACAGTCAGGCTTCTGCCTTCATCTCCCCAAAAAACAAATTTCACATCTTTGTCCAAAGAAAAATCCTGAGTTTCATCAACTTCTTCTTTTATATCTTCAGGCAGTTTGATAAAACCGGTGAAATCCATACCAACGATATCAAAAAATTCTTTTCGTTTGTTTTCGTATGAATTTTTTTCTGCAGTTAAATTTTCTTCTTCGGCACCGTCATATCCTCGGGCATAAGCGGCGTTTGCGGTTTGAATGCCTTCATTAAATCCTACGAAAGAAGAAAAATCATTATACAGAAACACATCATCGGACGAATAGGTCAAACTCTTTTCTGTTTTTGCGTTTTTTTCTGTAGATAAATTCTCATTCTCGGCATCTTCAGTAAAAAATCTTCTTTTGGAATAAGCATCTGCATTTATGCTTTTTTCATAACCCCCGGAAGTGCTATCTTCATTTTTGTAGTTGTTTATGTCGTTATCTGAATCGATTTTCCTGTTTGAAATAACAGTGTTATCCGGCGTTTTTTCATGTGTGCCGATACCCGCAGAGTTATAAAGATACAAAACAACTGCAATCGCAAACACTGCCGCACATGCAGACAAAACACCCACATATTTCATAGGATGTATTCTTTCCTTTTTTTCGGAAGAAAGAATGGCGTTCAGCATTCTTTCTTTCTGTTTTTCAGTAGGTTTGATTTTATCAAATGATGTAATTAAATTTTTGTCAGTCATTCTGTTCACCGCCTTTAATCATTAATTTGAGTTTTTCTCTGGCTGTCTTTAGTTGACCTCTTACAGTGGAAGGGTTAATTTTAAGCATCTTTGATATTTCGTCAGTTGAATACCCCTCGTAATAATACAGATAAACAGGAAGTTTGAATCTGTCCGGAAGGCTCAGTACAAGTTTGAGGGTTTCGTCATTATTGTACTCATCTTCACAAGGTGTATCGGAAACTGAATCAAGAGATACTTTTTTACTCCTCCACCAGTGTTTAATAAGATTTTTCGATTCGTTTTTTGCACACAAAATAAGCCATGCTTTTATATGTTCGTCACTTTCAAACTCTTTATCAGTGTTTATCAGTTTGATAAAAACATTCTGCACAACATCTTCGGCTTCCGCTTCGCTTTTCAAAAGCATAAAACAGATTCTGTATATTATATCTACATACTTGTCGTATATGCGGTGTATTTCTTCATTGTCCCGCCTGGAAACAACCATATATGTATCCACCTCCGGAGTCAAACATTATATATACAATCCAATGTAACAAAATGTTTGATTATTTTATATTTTTTATAATAATTATATCAAATTACACTGCAAAGTCAATGAAATAAAGTGTTAGGTTAATTTTAATAATAAAAACTTCAAATATACATATATTTTTTACCAAATGTTTGTTGACTTTGTATTCTGTCTATGTTAAAATAATTAATGTAGAATTTTATCTGTAACTGACGGATTTACGCGGAGCACCGCGGAGAAGCAGATAAAGACAAAAGCCGACCGTCTGGGCATATCTATCTCTTCTTTGGATAGGTATGCCCTGGTGTTTTTTTGCGGCAAAAATATCAGGAGGTTTAATTATGATAAAAAAAGTAGCAATTATAATGGGTTCAGACAGTGATTTACCCGTTTTGGAAAAAGCAATCCAGACTCTTAAAGATTTTGATGTACCTTATGAAGTACATGTTTTTTCTGCCCACAGAACTCCCGTTGAAGCAAAGGAATTTTCTGAAAACGCAAGAAAGAACGGTTTCGGTGTAATTATTGCAGCGGCAGGTATGGCTGCTCATCTTGCAGGAGCAATTGCTGCAAACACAACATTACCTGTTATCGGTATTCCAATTAAATCAACCACATTAGACGGTATTGATGCATTGTTATCAACTGTTCAGATGCCTTCTGGTATTCCTGTAAGCACAGTTGCAATTAACGGTGCAGTTAATGCCGCCTTGTTGTCTATTGAAATGATGGCTATCTACGATGAAAATCTTGAAAAGAAACTTTCAGATTTCAGAAATGCAAATTATGAGAAAGTTCTCTCAAAAAACAAAGAAGTAGAAAACAAATATAATGTTTAAATAAAAATCTATCAGGAGGATTACGAAATGAAAAGTTTCAGCGAAAGTTACAAAGAAGCAGGTGTTGATAACCACTGCCCCCACAAAGTAGTTGAACTTATGAAAGAACATATCAAAAGAACAATGTTTGACAAAAACACATCCGACATCGGTGGTTTTGGCGGATTGTTTGAACTTGATATGACAGGTATAACAAAGCCTGTACTTGTAAGCGGTACAGACGGTGTAGGTACAAAACTTAAACTCGCTTTTCTTATGGACAAGCACAACACAGTTGGTATAGACTGTGTGGCTATGTGTGTTAACGATATTATCTGCTGCGGTGCAAAGCCTCTCTTCTTCCTCGACTATATCGCATGCGGAAAAAATGTTCCGGAAAAGATTGCTGATATAGTATCAGGTATAGCAGAAGGATGTGTACAGTCCGGTTGTTCTCTTATCGGCGGTGAAACTGCAGAAATGCCGGGTTTCTACCCTATTGATGAATATGACCTTGCAGGTTTCTCTGTAGGTGTTGTTGACAAGGATAAAGTTTTAAACAACAAAACAGTTACAGAAGGTGATGTAATCATTGCTAAGTCGGAGGCCAAGCGGTCTTAGGAA
>JAZSJF010000075.1:0-2508 GCA_045534195.1 Clostridia bacterium
TGTATAATTATAACGTATAAATTTACACATATCATTTTATGAAAGGCGGACTACAAAATGAAAAGATTTATATCACTTATGATGACACTCATTTTTGTACTTACTTCTGTGGTAAGTATATCATTACCTATGAGTGCATCGGCATCACAGGATTATGTAGAAAAGTTTAATGCAAACTTCACCGAATGGACAGCAAAAAATTCGGGTATTGCACAAAACAACACATTTACAAATCCGACAAACTCTTCAAACACTATGTTTATAACCACAGCAGGAACTCTTGATACACATCCTAAAGATTACCCACAGCCAAGTTCCTATGTGGAAGTAGTAAACAAATCAGACCTTGCAGGTACATATCCTCTTGTAGCCGCAGATGCAACTGTCACAACCAAACTTGCAAAGTATACACAGAATGCAAATATCGGTATGTTCCGTATGAGATGTGCTTATCCCGCACTATCTGCACAAACAAGCATCCGTGTAACATTTAAGATGTTTATCACAGACATCTGTACAAAGGGTATAAACTATGATACAGACGGTACAACCATACTCCAGCCGGTAAAAGACACCGCAGGTACTGTAAAGGAACTTTCATTCTCACTTGTACCTCAGAAAGATGGATCAGGAAACGGAACAACAGCAAGTTTCAAAGTACCGGTAAACCAGTGGTATACAGTTTCACAGGTACTTACTGCAAAAGCAGGATCTAACGGTGTAAGACTTAATATAGGTAATGTTAGCGTCGCAACAGACTACACCTGCAATTTCGCATCTACCATCTTTTATGACGGTAATTTCAAAATAGAGGTACTTGAAGATGTGGTAGCCCCTACTGAAGGCGACTATACAATGATTTCCAAAGTAAACCTTGGTGATGCAACTGCAACAAGTACAACTGCCGGAAGCACAGTTGCTCTCTTCTCTGACAATACAGTAAACTATGCATCAAGCCACGGTAATCATAAGGATGTTTCTATCAGAACTGATTCAAACGGTGTATTCAAAACAGTTACATCCACTCTTGATGTAGGTCTTGACCCAAGCACACTCAAATCTGCATACCCCGGTATCGCAGATACCAAGGTGTCTTCATCAGGAAAAATCGCAAGACTTAACCGTTCAGGCGGTTGCGCTATGATAAGACTCAAAGACCTTATTGATACAGGCATCTTCAAATCAGGCGACAGATTTATGCTCAAAGCATGGGTATATCCTGCAGATGTGTATTCCAGAGGTGAATATGAGTCATTGAATGAAGGCGTAACTATCCCAAAAGAAGCACAGTTAGATCCAAACGCCGCAACTGCTTCAATGAGATTTATCTACTGCCTAAATACCAAATCATCAAATGACGACGGTATAGTAAAAACATACACACTTCCTACAAACAAATGGACACAGATAGAACTTACAGGAACAACTGTAAAAGACCTTGAAGCAGTAGGCTTGAGAATTGACGAAAACACCTCCTGCTACGGTGATCCTTTTACAGGTACATTATTCCTTGGAGAAATAGCAATGTATCACGCAGATAAACTTCCTGAAAGAAACACAAACACAAACTGGAAAACTCTTTCAAATGTAGATTTCGAATCAGAAAAAGCATCTGTAAGCAATGTTGCATATTCAATCACATCAAATGCAAACAGCAGTATTCGGACACTTAATTCTCTTGTGGCAACATACCCACAGGCAGAAGTAGGTACAGTAGGACTCAATGTATACAAGCACTCAATGAACAACTCCAAGGATTCCTATTTCAAGATAAACACTATCTTTGATTCCACAAAGATTGCCGCAGGAGACACAGTAAGAGTATCTGCTTATGTATACCCTGCAGACCACACAAATGCAAGTGCAAAAACCGCTAAGGTAAGAATGTTCCTTGCAAATGATGAAACTGCACCTATAGCAGATGACAAACGTTCTTCCGTAAACCTGAAACTTGACACCTGGACAAAGGTAGCATTTACTTATACTGCCGCTGAAGGTGATCTCAATGCAACTGAAGGTGTGATAATTGATGCCGCAGGTGAGTCGGCATTTGCCAACACGCTTCTTATCTCTGATATAAAGACAGAAGTATACAAAAAAGGCGAAGCAATCCCTACAGAGCTTTCATACACAGAAGATTTTGAAGGATACTCCTACTCCACACAGACACACCTCAACGCACCGCACTACAAAACATTCGGTACAGGCGGCGGAAGCATCCAGATAGGCACTGCAAAAGCAGACCTTTCCGGAATGGTTCCTGCATCAGGCTCAAATGCTCTCGGTCTTGTGGGTAAAGGCGGAAGCAATGTAGGTATCAAAATAAATGATGTATTTCAGGGCAATCCTATTGCATCAGATGTAGGCAAGACATACAGAATATCTGTGAAAGTATATGCAGATAAATCCGCTCCTTTGTATAAAGAACATGCAGAAAGTGCTGCAAAAAACACAACTGCACTTACAGATGAAGAAAAGGCAGCGGCAACAGTCACAAAAATCAGAATC
>JAZSJF010000233.1:0-11529 GCA_045534195.1 Clostridia bacterium
AATTTATTTGTTCTTCATTTGTGGTGCTTGACTAATATACCACACAAAAACCCCCTTTGTCAACACTTTTTTTACAATTTTTTTGATTGAAAAATTACATATTTTTACAAAGGAAATTTCATCCACAATATATTGTATTACATGTGAAAATTGTGTGCATAACTTGTAAATGATAAAAGAAAAAAATTTTAAAATTTTTCTTCTATTTTTTCTATAAGGAGTTTCAATGCAGTATCAACCGTCTTATTTCTCACTTCTTCTCTGTCACCTGAGAATATATTTTTGGTAACGGTGGCATCATCTTTTGCACAGACAGATATATACACAAGTCCTACAGGCTTTTCTTCTGTTCCTCCTCCGGGACCTGCTATACCTGTAACTGCCACGCCAACATCTGCGCCGGTGTTTTTTATAAGTCCGTGAACCATATAAAATGCTGTCTGATGACTTACTGCCCCGTGTTTTTCTATAGTATGCCCCGGTACACCAAGATGCTTTTTCTTCGCTTCATTGGAATATGTGACAAACCCTTCCTTATAATAGGAAGAAACTCCCGCAAGAGATGTGATTGCACCGGCGATAAGTCCGCCGGTGCATGATTCTGCAGTTGATACAGTTATGTTCTTTTGTTCAAGAAGGCTGAAAAGTCTTTCCAGAAGTTCCTTACGAGTTATATTATTTACAATATTTTCTTCTTTATACATAAAATCATTCCTAATTTTAAATTATTTTACTGTAGAAGGTAATCTAAGCAAGGCATTGTTTCCGAAGTTAATAATTTTGAAGTCTTTTATCTCCACCTTCTGTACACATCCTCCGAATCTTATACCTGCAGATATTGAGTTTGCTTTGCCCTTGAAAGGAATGAAACAATACTTCCACCCTTCGCCTTTAAGTTCTGTACGGACAAAGACTGCTTTAGCATATTCTTCTTCTCCCCCCGCCTGAACCTGAACTTTCATATATCCGTGCCCGTTTTTGTCACCGCCTGATATAAGTCTCGCTCTCATAACCACTATACAACTGTCCCCGTCAGAAAACATTCCCTTAAGATTCTTTTCCAGTTCTATTTTTACTCCCTGATCCTTTGAAGGGACACTTGTCACATCTACGGTAACTATTCCGTTTTCTACGGAAATCTTACCGCAATCGGAAGTTGCTCTTTCGTTTTTTTCATAAAGAAAGTCATTCATATCACATACAACTGTACCGTTATCGGGTAATACAAGGATATTTACTTTTTTGTCCACTTCGTCCCATGCCACCTGACAACCAAGGGTTTCGGAAACAAATCTTACAGGAACGAGAGTTCTTCCCTCAACTATTGTGGCTGCCACATCAAGAATCACATCTTCCTTATCTACAATTGCCTTTGTATCATCAATCTTTATCTGAACCTCTGTACCATTCTTTGTACCTGTAACGGTTTTTGTTGCATCGTTCCATTTAATCTCGGCACCAAGTTTTTCAAATATGCTTCTCATAGGAACAAGAGTTCTGCCGTTTATGATAACAGGTGAAACATCTGTTTTGAGATACTCGTCATTTACATATACTTCTGCAGGGTCATTATCTCCTTTTTTTACCGTATCTGTAAGAACTGTTCCATCAACAAAGTAAATATCAATTGTGCCATACTCTGCACCTTCTATATGCACATTGTCGCCCTCTGTATAGAAACCAAGTTCTTTTCCGTTATTTACAACACGGCTTATTGCATAACCCTTATAATCTTTAAGTGTAATGACACCTTTTTCTCCGCCTTTTAAACTGTATGACTTCTCAAATGTAACACCATTTCCTGTAAGAATTGAACGGATATTTGATACTTCTGCTTTTGTCACACCAAGAAAGTTTACGGCATAATCTTCCGCCTTATCCTTAAGTGTTTCTCCATTATACTCTTTGAGTTTCTTTACTACTGATGCAAATTTCATATTGGTAGAGTCATAACGCGGACGATTGAAAGAGTGTTTGAATGAAGAAAGTTCATAATCAATGTTTAAATCCTCTTCTGTCACACCGCAAAGTGCCTGGGTAAGAAAAATAAGTGTACCTGTTCTGTCACAACCTACTTTACAATGAACATAAAAAGGATAGTTTTCTTTCTGTGACATAAGTTTCATTATATCTCTGAAATAGGGTTGCTGATCAGTGGTATATGCAGTCATATAACTTGACAACGGGAAAAGTTTCCATGTCACATCACTTCCGAGAGGTGATTCTGTAAGTCCGCCGTGGCCTGTTCCTCTTAAGTCGAGGTCTGTTTTCACACCAAGTTCATTCTTCAAAAGGTTGATGCCGTTATCATCAATGCCGTAGCCGTGGCCTTCGATAAAGTTGATTTCAGAGCCTCTGAAAATCATTCCGGATTTAATACCGTTCCACCCCCCTGCGTCTCTCACATTTCTTGCACCGCCTGTAACTGTGAGGAAACGGGGTGTGTCTGATGTGTAGAGTTTATATGTTTCGGTAGATGTGCCGTTCTTTGAAGCCTTGTAGAAATAAATTGTTCTCGGCTTAAGATTATCCACACCAAAAGATGCTTCGGTTATATCTTTGAATTCTTTGACACCTTTTGTAAATAATTCATCCTCTGCCAGTGTGAGAGTATATGTTCCCTCTCCTGAAATCTCTGACCAGTTGAGTGTGACAGTCTTTGAACTGTCGGTATAATCCGCATCGGAAGTTCTGTAATTATCAATTACGGATGAGGTATAATCTGCATATTCTTCTGTCACATAGGCTTCTCTTGCATGATTGAGATATTTAACTACTTCATCTTTTACCACATTTTCCATACTTTGTACATTATTATATGTAAAGGATATCTTGTCGCAGAAAGATACTACTTCTCCCGTCTGATTTGGGTATGAATAAAATGCGATATTGTTATCTCCCGCCTGAAGATATACTTCTTTTGAATATGTTTTTACATTCATATCATCGGATTTTTCGTTGGAAATAAGTTTATCTCCGTTAAGTGCCAGTTCTGTCTTTGAATATGTATTGTTTTCCGGAGTGTTAATCCATTCCATCACATACCATCCGCCGACCTTCACTTCAAAATCCATACCAAAAGCCGCATAATCTGCTTTTGTACTGATTTTCATAACACCATCTTCTGCTTTTGCCGCGCCCTCTGTTACACCATTATTGGTAACAACCGATGACACAAAATTTTCTGCTTCGAGAACTACATTGATGTCTCCCTCTGCAAAAACCACTCCGGTATTAACGCTTATAATCATCAATACCGCCAATAAACAACTTAAAACTCTTTTCATTTTTTATTCCCCTGTTTTATGTTATGATTTTTGATATTTAAAAGATTATCAGAATTCACTTTCTATAAGCACCGATTCCACTCCGTCAACCGCCTCTTTTATAAGTCTGTCCACTTCAAGAAGTGACTGGGATTTTATGATATCCGCCACCTTTGGCTTGGTGGTAGGATGTCTTGGGGTAAATACTGTACAGCAATCCTCATATGGAAGAATAGATGTGTCAAATGCATCCATTTTTCTGGAAACTTCAACGATTTCTTCCTTATCCATACCGATAAGAGGTCTTAATACCACTGTGTTTACCGCATCGTTGGTAACATTCAGTGCTTCTATGGTCTGACTTGCCACCTGACCGATGCTCTCGCCCGTAATAAGTGCATTACAGTCGTTTTTCTTTGCGATTATCTCGGATATCTGCATCATAAATCTTCTCATAACCAGAGTAAGATGCTCTTCGGGGCACTTGTCTCTTATTTCAAGTTGAATGTCGGTAAAAGGTACTATATGCACCTTGACCGCTCCCGAATATCTGGCGATAATAGAAGCAAGTTTAAGCACTTTATCCTTGGCACGGTCAGATGTGTAAGGATAACTGAAGAAATGCACCGCTTCAAGTTTGACTCCTCTTTTTGCTATCATATATTCCGCCGCAGGACTGTCTATACCGCCGGAGAGAAGGAACATCGCCTTGCCGTTGGTGCCTGTAGGCATACCGCCTGCCGCCTTTATTCTGTCGGTATGAACATATGCGTGTTCATCTCTTATTTCCACAGTTACCTGAAGTTCAGGATTGTGCACATCCACTTTAAGATGCGGAAAATGTTCAAGAATAAATCCGCCTGCTTCCATACAGATTTCAGCGGATTTCATAGGGAATTTTTTATCCGCTCTTTTTGCCTCCACTTTGAATGTATCTGCTTTTCTCAGTGAATCGGAAAATTTATCCAGTATGGTTTCTTTGATGCTTTCGAAATTCTTTTCGCACTTATATGCAACGGTAATTGATACAATACCAAACACATATCCCAGTTTTTCAAGAATTCTGTCTGCCTGTTCATCACCTTCCAGAGGCTCTACATATGTAATTGCCTGAGCCTTGTAAAGGTTGTATTTACCTTCATTTTTCAGTATACCGTGTATATTTTTTACAAGTACATTTTCAAATTTTGAACGGTTTAACCCTTTCAAAACAAGTTCTCCGTATCTTGCCATAAGTATTTTTGCCATAGTACACCTCTATCTCATAATTTTTTTCAGTATCGGAACTTCTTTTTTGAGTACCGAAACAGTATATTCTATCTCTTCATCATCGTTAAGTGCAGAAAGACTGAATCTTATTGCACTGTCTGATCTTTTTGCATCCAGTCCCATTGATGTGAGAACATGGGATGCGGTATTTTTGTGAGAAGAACAGGCAGAGCCCGATGAAACATATATGCCTTTTGACTCAAGCACATGAAGTAACACTTCTGACTTTACTCCCACGAAGGATACATTGAGGATATTTTCCACACCATTGTCAGGAGAGTTAATCACAGCCCCGTCTATTTCAAGAAGTCCCCGTGTAAGATTTGCCTTAAGCGACTTCAGTTTTTCTTTGTCTGAGTCATAATTTTCAAAAGTTTTCTTTATCGCCGTTTCAAATCCCAGAATACCTGCCACATTTTCCGTTCCTGACCGTATACCAAGTTCCTGACCGCCGCCAAATACAGTAGGTCTGATTTTTGTATCCTTTGATACATAAAGCGCTCCCACCCCATTTGGTCCGTGTATCTTGTGTGACGAAATGGAAAGGATATCTATCCCCTGCCTTTTTACATCTATATCAATCTTTCCGTAAGCCTGCACACCGTCTGCCATAAACACACAACCCGGTGCTTTTTCGTCTATAAGTTTTTTTATTTCGTCAACGGGAAGAACAGAGCCCACTTCGTTATTTACAAGCATTCCCGAAAAAAGGATTGTGTTTCCGTCAAGTTCTTCAGAAAGTTTGTCAAGATCCGTTACTCCGTCACTGTCAACGGGGATATGTACCACATTGAAACCTTCTGATTCAAGATATTTAAAACATTCACTTACCGCAGGATGCTCTATGGAAGTGGTTATGATTTTGTTTCCTCTTCTTCTGTTTGCCATAACACTTCCGATTATGCCGATATTATCGCTTTCTGTACCGCCGGAAGTAAAATATATCTCATCGGCTTTTGCACCGATTGAGAGAGCAACGGTTTTTCTCGCCTGTTCTGTTATGTCCTCCGCTTTTTTGCCAAGACGGTGAAGGGATGAAGGATTTCCGTAATACTCTGTCATAGCATCTGCCACAGTCCTTATAACTTCATCATAAGGCCTGGTTGTTGCAGCATTGTCCATATAAACTTCTCTTGTCATTTTATTTCTCACTTTCATTGAATCTTTTGTAAATAATAGAATTTATCTCAGCACCTACAAGAATGATATATGCCGACATATAAAGCCAGAAAACCAGTGCAATCACTCCTGCAAGACCGCCGTATAATATATGGTAATTGGAAAAATGATTCACATAATACGAAAACACCCACGAACCTATACCCCAACCTGCTGAGGTAAAAAGTGCACCCTGCCACAGATATGTTACCTTAAGGTTCTTGGCAGGCATTTTTTTGAAAATCACGATAAAAATACTCAGTGCACATATAAGCAGAAGTATAATTCGTATAATACTCCACCACTGAGAAAACCAGGGAAACAGCCATCCGATACCCTGCCCTATAAGAGAGCCGAATACAACCGCACTGAAACCGGCAATAATAAGAAAGACCGTTACCGCCACATAAAACATACCTTTGAGTCTTATGAGAAAGAAGTTTCTCTTCTCGGTTATATGATAGAATCTGTTTATTGCTTTTGCAACAGTGCTTATAGCCGCAGATACCGACCAAATGGCAACTGCTGCCGCAATGATGATTATACCTTTGCTCTTTGCCACACCTGTAATAATATCCCACACAAGAGATACCGACTCATCGGGAAGAGCCGTAAGCACCTCAAAAAGCATGTCCTCTGTAAGGAACGGCGAAAGGGACACAAGAGAAAATATAAGTGTAAGGAAAGGAAAGAATGAAAGCACAAGAAAAAACGCCAACTGTGCAGACAGTCCCGGCACATCATCCGCAATGGATTTCATCACAAGTTCCTTAAGGAATATACCGCATATTTTCAGTTTATCACACACTAATTTTACGATTTTCATATTATCACCGCATTCTGTATGAATTTGGAATTGTCACAGGCACACAACTGCCATTATATATATTATACACTATAATGTTACAAATTACTAACATTTTTTATAAAATTGATAAAAATATTTGAATTTAGAAAAAAATTATGTATAATATATAGTGAATTATTATACATTCATTGCAAACATAACTATTTGAACATCCGATAATTGACGGAATAATTATCATAATTGTAAGGAGGCTGACATGGCAGAAAATTCACTTAAATCCATGACACTTGCAGATCTTAAAATAAAAGCCAGAGAACTTGGTATTAAATCTGTGTCATCGGTCAAAAAAGACGATCTGATAAAACTGATAGAAGATACTCAGAATGAAGCCTTGAAAGAAAACGACAAAGAAAAAGAAAAATCCGATACAACAGATACCTCATCAGAAAACAACGAAGGAAACAAATGCGAAGTGGCAGGTGTTCTTGAAGTTCTCGCAGACGGATTCGGATTCTTAAGATGCGACAACTATCTTTCCGGCTCGGAGGATGTGTATGTATCTCCCGTACAGATAAAGAGATTTAACTTAAAAACCGGCGACCTTGTACACTGTATTGCAAGAAAGCCCAACGAAGGGGAACGATTCAAGGCGCTGATATATGTAAAGACCGTAAACGACGATGATGTAAGTGTGTCTATCAGAAGAAAGCCTTTTGATTCACTTATACCTATTTATCCCGACAGTCGTCTTACCCTTGAATATCCCGGTTCCGAAAATGCAACAAGACTCATTGATCTTATCGCACCTATAGGCAAAGGTCAGAGAGGTATAATTGTTGCACCGCCAAAAACGGGAAAAACCACCTTGCTTAAAAATATTGCAAACTCTATCACAACCAATCATCCCGATGTATCTCTTATTGTACTTCTCATTGACGAACGCCCCGAAGAAGTAACGGATATGAAGCGTTCCATTGAGGGCGAAGTAATATTCTCCACATTTGATGAAATGCCTGAACATCATATAAGAGTAGCGGAAATGGTGCTTGAAAGAGCAAAGAGAATGGTAGAACACGGAAAGGATGTAGTGATTCTTCTCGACAGTATCACAAGACTTTCCAGAGCATACAATCTCACTATTCCTTCTACCGGAAAGACTCTCTCCGGCGGTCTTGATCCTGGTTCGCTCCACAGACCGAAAAAGTTCTTCGGTGCGGCAAGAAATATCGAAAAAGGCGGCAGTCTTACAATACTTGCCACCGCACTTGTGGAAACGGGAAGCCGTATGGACGATGTTATATTTGAAGAATTCAAAGGAACAGGAAATATGGAAATCCATCTGGACAGAAAACTTTCTGAAAGAAGAGTATTTCCAAGCATTGATATATATAAATCAGGCACACGAAGAGAAGACCTTCTTCTTTCTCCGAGGGAGAAGGATGCAGTGTGGGCAGTAAGAAAGGCAATGCAAAAGGATTCTACTCAGGAAGTAACGGAAAATCTCATATCACAGATAGAAAAAACACCTGATAACAATATCCTTGTAGAACAAATACTCACAATATTCAAGAACAACCGTTAATGCAAAGAAATGAGGTTTAAAAATGCCAAAGAAAGAAAAGAAAAATATCAAAAAACAACCCAAAAAACAAAACATTGATCCCAAGAAAAAATCACTGAATAAAGAAATCACCTATATTGCCGTGATTGTAGTTCTTGCACTTCTTGCACTATGCCTTTATCTGAGTCCGAAAATGGGTATGGCAGGAAAACTTACAAAAGCATTTATGACCGGTATGTTTGGAATAGGCGGATACATTCTTCCCGTATATGCACTTGCGGCAGTGGTTATCCTTCTTGTCAAAAAGAATTTCAAAGAATACAAAGGGAAATATATTGCTTCCATAGTATTATTCATATGTATTCTGGCGGCACTCCACATCTTCTGCGGTGTGAAAGGGACTGAAATAGGCTCAGGACTTGATATGAACGGCAATGAAAAAGTGGCAGGCTTCCCTGAATACTGGCAGAAATACTGGAACATGGGCCTTGATATCTGGGGCGCAGGTGTCATCGGGGAAATATTTTTCCGCCCTGCGGCACTCTTTATGGGACAACTCGGAGCAAGTGTGTTCTATATAGCAATACTTCTCATCCTTTGCATATACATATTTGACTTCTCATTCTTCGGTTTCTTAAGAAAAAGCGCAGATGGCATAAAGAACGGCATCAACAAAAAGAAACCGGAAGAAAAAGATACTTCAAAACCGGACAAAAAAGAAAAACCCGTTGCAGAGGTTGTGATTGACAAAAAAGCCCACAAAGAAGAACAATCTGAATCTTCAGACAATATACCTGAGGAATACGAAGGCCCTGAAATCAAGATATACAATCAGGATCAGACAGGACTTGCAGGTGTTCTCAACGAAGAAGGCAAAGATATCCCGAAAGATCAGGAACCATCCGGTGAAGATGAAGAAATCAGAAACGATCTTGACAAAGCAAGCGGCGAGGCGGTATTTATGCATTATGAATACCCTGAAACTTCTCTCCTTTCTGCTCCCGAAATTGCTGACAACAGCGATGATATTGAAGAAAACTTAAATCAGAAATCAAAAAAACTTGAAGAAACACTGGAGAGTTTCGGTGTAAGTGCAAAAGTGACGGAAATCAGCATGGGACCTACTGTAACAAGATTTGAACTTACCCCCAAAGCAGGTGTAAAGGTAAGCAAAATCACAGGTCTTTCAAAGGATATTGCATTGAATCTTGCGGCAAAAAATGTAAGAATAGAAGCACCTATCCCGGGAAAAAGTGCAGTTGGTATAGAAATACCAAACGACACAACAAATGCAGTTACATTAAGAGAAGTTCTGGAAGCAGATATTTTTCAGAAATCAAAATCAAAACTTTCTGTTGCCCTTGGTAAGGATATAAGCGGAAAGCCTATTATAATGGATATTACAAAGATGCCTCACCTTCTTATTGCAGGTGCTACAGGCTCCGGTAAGAGCGTATGCATAAACACTCTTGTGGTAAGTCTTCTCTATAAGGCAGATCCGAACGAAGTCAAACTGGTAATGATTGACCCTAAAGTAGTGGAACTGGGTGTTTATAACGGCATACCGCACCTTCTCATCCCGGTTGTAACAGATCCCAAAAAAGCCGCAGGCGCTCTTAACTGGGCTGTGGCAGAAATGACTGACAGATACGGAAAATTTGCAGATAACAATGTGCGTGACATCAAGGGCTACAACGAACTTATGGACCTTAATGAAACTCCCGAGATGAAACTCCCTCACATTGTAATCATCATCGACGAGTTGGCAGACCTTATGATGGTATCCCCTGCCGATGTGGAAAACTACATCTGCCGTCTTGCACAGATGGCAAGAGCCGCAGGTATGCACCTTGTAATTGCTACACAAAGACCTTCTGTAAATGTCATTACAGGTACAATCAAAGCAAATATTCCGTCAAGAATTTCTTTCGCCGTTACAAGTCAGATTGACTCAAGAACAGTACTTGATATGGGCGGTGCAGAAAAACTCCTGGGTAAAGGTGATATGCTCTATATGCCTATGGGTGCATCAAGCCCTACAAGACTTCAGTGTTCTTATGTATCAGATAAGGAAGTAGAGGCAGTAGTACAGTATGTATCCAAAGACTGCACACCAAACTATCAGGCGGATATTATCGAAAGACTCCAGTCTGAAGAAGTATATAAGCCCGAAGGAGAAGATCCGGGTGAAAATGATGAATTTCTTCCACAGGCTATAGAAATGGCTATTGATAACGGTACAATCTCCACTTCTCTTTTGCAGAGAAGATTCAGAATAGGATATAACAGAGCAGGAAGTATTATTGACCAGATGGAACAAAGAGGTATTATCTCAGGTCTTGACGGTAATAAGCCGAGAAAAGTGCTTATAACTCGTGACGAGTATAATGAAATGTTAACCTCCGGTAATATGTAAAAGGTTAAAAAATGCGGTGTAGGGGTCGATGCCTTCATCGACCCGATTTATAAGCAAACATATGCGGTACGATGTGGGCATCGTACCCTACTTCATCATTTATTTACAGATAAAAAATGTATAATCACAACCAAAGGATGTCTTACTATGTCAAAAGGATTTCTCCCCATATGCAGGGAGGATATGAAAAAACTTAATATTTCTCAATTTGATTTTGTCTATATTTCAGGCGATGCATATGTAGACCATCCCAGTTTCGGTCATGCTATAATCACAAGAGTTCTGGAATCGGAGGGGTTCTCTGTTGGCATTATCCCTCAGCCTGACTGGAAGTCAAAGGATGCCTTTATGGAACTTGGTGAGCCGAAATATGCCTTCCTTGTATCGGCAGGAAATATCGACTCTATGGTAAATCACTATACTGTCAACAAACGACTTCGTCACGATGATATGTATTCCCCCGGCGGAAAGGCGGGATACCGTCCCGACAGAGCGACCATTGTATACTGCAACAGAATAAGGGAAGCATACCCCAAAGCAAAAATCATTATCGGCGGTGTAGAAGCAAGTTTAAGAAGATTTGCTCACTACGATTACTGGTCAAACAGTGTAAGGCGTTCCATACTTTTTGACACAAGGGCAGATGTACTGAGTTTCGGTATGGGTGAAAAGTCCATTACAGAACTTGCAAAGGCTATGCGTTCGGGAAAGGAAATATCACAGACAAATATTGACGGATGCTGTTATGTAAGAACAAATATAGATTACCTTAAGGGAAATTATGTTGAAGTACCATCCTTCGAAGAAGTAAAGGAAGACAAGGTGGCATACTCAAAAGCCGCCGCTACGGAATACAGAGAACAGGATCCATTTTCGGGCAAACCCGTGGTACAGATGTGTCAGGGCAAATACCTTGTACAGAATGTACCTCAGAAACCTCTTGATACAAGCGAACTTGACAGAGTATACGCTCTACCATATATGAGGACATACCACCCGTCTTACGAAAAGGATGGCGGAATCCCTGCAATAACCGAAGTCAAATTCAGTA